>CAZLLD010000044.1:0-32483 GCA_964560225.1 uncultured Bacteroidales bacterium | reverse complement strand
AACAATTTAATATAGTTACCTAAGGTAAGTATATTTTACTTATATCAGGGGTTGGTTTGCGTACACTTATTAGAAAAATGCGTCTTATACCTCGGGTTGTTATTAGTAATGCATTGGGGATGAAACATTTAAAGTTACAGGAACTACCCGTTGTCAAGGCATAATGAGTTCTAATGCTCGCAATAAGGCTTGAAATACTAATACGCTTTATTTGTTTTATGACCCCTCGCTGAAACATATTGCTTTTTTTCAATTAAGCTAAAAGAACCTCTGCCGGTATTTTTAGCCCTTTGTAAAGAGACTTTACCATACTTAATGTTAGTTTCCTTTTTTTATTAAGTATCTCACTTACTCTACTTTGGCTTCCCAAATACTTTACCATATCCGAATTTGTCAATCCCATTTGCTCCATACGAAATTTAATAGCATCAATCGGGTCTGGCGGTGCAATGGGGTAATGTTTCATCTCGTATGATTCAACCAGGGTCACCAATAAATCGAACTCATCTCCCTCAATGGTGTCCTTTTTCACACCCCATAATTCTTCAATCCTGCTAACAGCAGCATTGTAATCCTCATCGGTTCTAATTGGTCTTATATCCATAATCATATCGTTTTAGCATCAATCTTATCATATTGTTGATGAGTACCAATAAATCTAATGAGAACTACCTGGAATTCATATTGTATAATTTCAAATATCTAACTGGTCAATAGGACTCTTTATCTTCGAAATGTTATTGTTGGTAATGTGTGTATAAATTTCTGTTGTTTTTAAACTACTGTGCCCTAAAAGCTTTTGTATGTAACGTACATCTGTGCCAGCCTCAAGCAGGTTTGTTGCAAATGTGTGCCGCAATAAATGCACATTCCCCCTCTTTTCTATGTTACTCTGCTTTTTCAACCTGTCGAAAATTTTCCAGACGCTTTCCGCACTGTATTGTTTACCCCCACTGCCTTCAAATACCCAATACGTTGGTTTGTATTGCCTCAAATAGTCTTCCAAATGCTTTTCCGTTGTTTCTGCCAATATGCTTATCCTGTCTTTATTCCCCTTACCACCATGTATATGAATTATCTTCCGCTCCAGATCGATATCCTGCAGTCTCAGATTTATCAATTCGTGCCGACGTAAACCTGCTGAAAATATCAATGAAATGATGCAACGGTGCTTTGCATTTTTTATTCCTGCAAAAATTGCTGAAAGCTCCTGGTTATTTAATACAACCGGTTCCGGTTTTCCAAACCTGGGCCGAGGCAAATCATAAATTTCACGAGACCTTCCCAATACCTTTTCATAGTAATACTTGATCGCATTAACCAGTTGATTTTGAACAGTTATCGAAATGCCATTCCTTTCAATCTCCCACAACAGGTAATCCATTATCTGGACTTTATTCAAATTGTTAATATCCAGATCCTTAAAATGCCGGATGAAACGAAGAAACATGGATACATAGCACTTGCCGGTATTCTGACTGACTCTTTTCAATGAAAGCATCTGCTTGTATTTCTGCAAATAAGAAGATTCGGAAATACTCAACTGCTGCCCAGGCTTCACTTCTTTTCTTTCCGGAATATTTCTACTCCCTATGTTCTTTACCTTAACTGAACAACGCTGTTCAACGAAATAGCCCATTACCATTATAAAGTTTTTGTTATTGCCGGGAATTGCCCAATCACCTGTTTTAAACACATAAAAGGAGTTCTCTATTTGCCTAATCCAGTCAATCCAATTTTCTTTAGCTCCATGTGGGAAATGCAAATAAGTTACTTTCTTTTGTATGTTGTTAATAATCTGTACGTCTGCATCCAACTCAGGTGGCTGATTAAAAAACTCCCTGCTGTCTATCCAGGCTATCCCCCTGAACCGGTCAAATATTTCCTTCAGATTCTCAGGTGTGTTCTTTACATAAACCCACTTGTTCACATCACACCAACGCCTTCCACTGAGCTGTTTTACAACCGATTTGTAAGGTTCGGTCATGGGAAATGAAATGGCTATCATGACTCCTTCGGAGGTTTCATAACGATGCAACCTTATGATATTTTTTGCCATTATTTTTACCTTTAACCAAATGTAAAAAATCAGGATATTGATTAACTTGCATAATGTGTAAAAATAGTTGATAAATCGGTAGGGAATTGTAAGTTACAAGAAGATAAACCTCTCATAAACGTTTAAAAAAAATTAAACGGATAATTAAACCAAGATCGCAAAAAATAACTACTGCCATGATTGGGAAAAAATGCCTGGTATGTGAAAAATTGATTGTAGGCAGGTCAGATAAAAAGTTCTGTTCCGAAACATGCCGCTCAAGATATTATTATTCAGTTAATAAAGAGTATAATATACTTAAATCAAAAGTGCATGATTTGCTTCGCAGGAATCGTGAAATTCTGGCTGAACTGAATCCATCGGGAAAATGCACGGTTGATGTCAGGGAATTGCTGGACCGAAAGTTCAATTTCAACTTTTTTACAACCATATACCGCACCAACGGAGGAAATGTTTACTGGTTTTGTTATGATTACGGATTTCGTAAGTTAGAAAAAGGTAAGTCGTATCAACTCGTTAAATGGCAAAATTATATGGAAAAATACACCCTGATGAAAACTGACAATTCATAAGGCGGTCCAAGCCGGAGAGATGCCAATTTTTTGACTTTTTTTGCACACTTCGTGCCATTCAATCCCATTTTATACCTGCTTCTGAAAAATTAACGCCTTCTAATCCAATCCTTTACATAATTCCATGGCCGGTTATTGCTTCCCGGTTTTAACCCATTCAGAACTTGCCCTTTAAATGAGACAGAACAACTTTTTTGCTGATTTCTTTTCTATAAAAGTAAGAATTACTTTCATTGGTGATGCTCTTTAAGGAGGTTTTTTAACCGTTTTTGTGAAAAAGGGGAATGTAACTTCGTTGAGCTACGCTTCGCATAGATTGCCACGCTTCACTCCGTTACGCCTGCCTGCCGGCCAGGCAGGCTCGCAATGACGGATACTTCGCTCCGCCTGCCGGAAGGCAGGCTCGCAATGACAGATGCTTTCTGTTACTGTAACTGCCACTGTCACTGTCTTGGCTCTTGGCTACATTATCATTCCGGCAGGCAGGTCTTGGTTCTCTAAACTGTGATCAAAGTGTAACTTTTTGGGGCCTTCCTATGTAAAAAATCTATGCATAGCCTATATTTGAATCGAATGTTAATTCATGTTATTCAGAACATCCTTATGAAATCAGCTCTCATCCCTTGTCTGACTCTTCTGTTAATCGTCAGAGTGCCTGTTTATGCAAATCTTTCAGCTGAAAACCCTGCCGGCAGCGATGTGCTGATACGAAAGGCCAATCAACTTCATGACAGCGGCTATTATCAACCGGCTATCGACCTGCTCAAACAGGTGTCGCCGGTGGATCCGAATTACCCGTGGGCCTGCTATGAAATGGCACTGAACCTTTACCACTCCGATAACCAGGAATCAGCCCTTCAGAAATGCCGCGAAGCTGATTTCCTGGGCTATGACCATCCCTACCTGTACAGCATGACGGGCAGCATTCTCGATGACCTGGGCAGAACCGATGAAGCCCTCGTTTTGCTTCGGAAAGCCTTTAAAAAATGGCCCTACAACCAGAACGTCATGTATAACCTGGGACTTTGCTACCTGAATGCAGGACAACCTGATTCTGCCGAAATGGTACTCACCCGTAGCATCGTCTATTACCCATACCATACGCGCAGTCACCTGGTACTGGCCAGGGCAAACTACGCGATGGGCCGAATTACCGAATCATACCTTGCCTTGAGCATGGCCATTCTGATTAACCCGGGCACTGCAAACATCGGGGAATTTGAAAATACCATAGGGGGTAAAACCGGCATTACTCCCCGTGCTTACCTGTATCCATACCCGGTCGGTGTTAACCACACGCATTGGGATGAACTCAAATACCTGCTTCAATCGGAACTGGCTTTCAGCAAAGATTTCAATTTCCCTTATAAAATTGACTTTACATTTACCAGACAGTCCTGCCTGCTCTTTTCGAATCTCAAGTATAATCCCGCTGACACTTCGCTTTACAGCCGGTTATATGCCAGGTTGTTTTCTGAAATGTACCGAAAAGACCTGTTTGAAACCTATATCAACTATTGCATGAACAATATCAGCAATCCGATGTCAGCGGCATGGAATAACAAGAATCCCGGAAAAATTGACGGTTTTATTTCATGGGCACAGCAATTCCTGGATAAAGGGCGGATATACGGCTTTTCACCTGACCATGAAAAAAACGACAGGGCTGTTCACCATTTCAACGATGCCGGTGTGTTGTCGGGAATTGGCGAACAAACGGGCACCGACCGGATCAGGAACGGAATTTACCTGGTTATTTCAGACGAGGGCGCCGTTTCTGAAAAGGGCACCTACGTCAACGATGAAGCCCTGGGAGAATACCTGGTTTATTATCCGGATGGCCGGATCAAACAAAAACTGAATTTTGTGAACAACCAGCTCAACGGAACCATTTATACATTCTATCCCGACGGATCAAAGCAATGGGTATATCCTTTTGTGGAAGGCAAGAAATCGGGCAGAACCGAAGAATACTCGTCATGTGGCATGCTGACCAATTCCAACACGCTGGATGCCGGTGTTGACAATGGCCCGGGCGTGTATTACAACTATAGTGAAGGTTTCAGCCGGGAATTCATTTATGTGAACGATACCGTGGAAGGCAAGATGACCGAAAAATGGCTCAACGGTGAGACCAAACTGGATTGCAGTTTTGAAAATGGATTATACAACGGAACCTATAAATCGTGGTATATTACAGGCAAGCCTGAATCGGAAGGCACCTATGTCGCCGGTGTGAAAACAGGCCGCTGGGTCAACTACCACCCCAACGGTAAAATTATGGATGAGGCGGAGCTGAATGATCAGGGCAATTACACCGGTGAATACCGTACTTATGACGGGCAGGGGAGACTCGCCACTTCAGGAAAAGAATACACCAACGGAGTTCTTACCGGGTCATTCACACACTACTTCACCGATGGCAACAAGCAGGTGGTGCAAACTTACAACACCGACACGCTTCAGAAGGTTGAATCGTTCGACGCTGCCGGCAAACTGTTGCATGAAGCCACAGCTTCAGGAGATTCGGTTTACTACAAATCGTTTTACGCTGACGGTGTATTGCTCCAGGAAGGGTGGCTGGTTCACGGCCGGAACGAGGGAAACTGGAAACAATACAATCCGCTGGGTATACTCATTGAAGATTTGAACTACAGGGGCGGACTGCAATCAGGACCGCAGAAGAAATATTACGGCAACGGAAACCTGAAGGAAGAATACTCGTGTGACAGCAGTTATATTGTTGGACCTTACAAATCGTATTTCATTAACGGCAGTGTTCAAACCACCGGCAGTTACACCAAAGCGGGTGCTGATGGCGAATGGATCAGCTACCACCGGAATGATACCATAGAGATGAAATATTTTTACAAAGAGGGCGTTTTATGTGGCAGAAGCCTGACCTATAATCCCGAAGGAAAGCTGGTTTCAGGGGTTTTCTTTAACGAAATAGGGAAGGCAGTGAGATCTGTTGATTATGACCGGCAGGGCGAAGTAATTGACGATTCCAGGTATGATTGCGGAAAGCATGATTTTTCAGTCTTTTACCCGAACGGAAAGGTGAAATCAGTGATTCATATCTGCGACAATGTAAATCATGGCCTTCAGGAAGAATACTTCCCGAACGGGCAACTCAAATCGCAAATCAATTACCTCTACGGCAAGCCTCATGGAAAACACATCAGGTATGACTACCTCGGCAACTGCGAAACAGACTGCAATTATACCCTGGGTGAACTTGACGGCGAATGCAAAATTTACAGCGAGGGACTGCCTGATTACCGGATGTTCTATGAAAACGGCCAAAACAACGGAAAAAATACCGGGTATCATTTTAACGGTAAAATTGCCCGCGAGATCAGCATGGAAAATGATGAGCGGAATGGTTATTCGGATTACTATGCACCCGATGGCACCTTCATGTACCGGGTGAGGTACCGGAACAACGTAATCAAGGGAATCAGCTGGAAAAACAGCTCGGGTGGCTTTGTCACCGAAACCCCTGTGAACCGGAAAACCAGCCAGGTGAATGCGTGTTATCCCAGTGGCAGGGTGTCGGCCAGGATATCGTTGAAAGATGGCTTGTACCACGGAAAATATCTGTCATATTATCCTGACGGAAAGCCGATGCGTGAGTCGGAGTACCTGTTTGACGAGAATACCGGGGTAACCAGGGAGTATTATCCGGATGGCAAATTGTTGCAGGTTGCCACCTACCTGAACGACGAGCTTAACGGCCCTTATAATGCTTACTTCCCCAACGGCAAGGTGAAACTGTCGGGGAGCTACAAGGCAAATAGCGAACATGGCGAATGGTATGCTTATGATGAAGGCGGCAGCGAAACTGAGAATTTGTTTTATCAATATGGGGATTTGTATGATATTGTTAAGAAATAAATACCTGCTGATTCCGGCAATTCTGTTTTTACTTTTTCTGAACGCTTCTGCGGGCACCCAGCCTTCACAGGAGTTGCAGCAATGGCAGCAGAAATACCCCGGGAATGCCCTGGTGTCGGTTTCAAAACAACTCCAGGTAACCATCGACCTGGTTAACAATGTGCCGCAGACTACATTGGACGATTACCGGGAAATGATCGTGCTGAAAGACAATACATCTTTCCTTGCCGATTCCAAAGAATATTTCAACAACCATTATGACCTGAAGAAACTCGAAGCATACAGCCTGGTGCCCGAGAACAACCAGTACAAAAAGGTCACCGTATCGAAATTCACCAAATCGGTTGAAATGGACAACACCGTTTATTTCGATGACCAGTATGTATATGCTTATACGTACCCCGCAGTGGGCAAGGGAACCAAACTGGTGACCCGGTCGGTTGCCACCACAAATTATGCTTACATTCCGGTGGTGTTCGACTTTGGTGGTCCGATGCCCGCCGAAAACATGGTGCTCACGATTTCCCTGCCCCGGGAAATTCAGATCATTTACAGCATGTTTGGAAGTGATACGTCTATTATTCAATACAGCAAATCAGTCAGGGGCAACCGGATCATTCATACCTGGAAAGCAGACAACCCGAAGTATTATGACATTGATGAAAAGGCACCGGGATCGAGGTACTTCATACCCCATCTGATTGTGCAGATTGCAGGGTATCGCACCAGCAACGGGCAGAAGGCGGTTATCGGCAGCCTCAGGGACCTGTATGCGTTTGATTATTCACACATCAGTGGCATGCCCGGAGAAATTCATGCTGATGTCGGCAAACTTGCAGATTCTCTCACTGCCGGCATCAAGGGCGACCGGGAAAAGGTGCGCAGCATATTCCGCTGGGTTCAAAAGCACATCAAATACGTGGCCATTGAGGACGGCGAAAACGGCTATGTTCCCAGTGAAGCAGCACAGGTGCTGAAGCGGAGGTATGGCGATTGCAAGGGAAAAACCAGCCTGCTGGTATCGCTTATCAGGTCTCAGGGTATGAAGGCTAGCTATGCATGGGTGGGTTCCAGAACACGTCCCTACAAGTTTTCTGATTTTCCGTCGGTTGTGAACAGCGACCACATGATTGCTGCCTGGTGGGACGGGGAGCATCCGGTTTTGCTTGACGGCACCACCTTCAGCCACCGCATGGAGGATGTGCCTGCCTTCATCCAGGGCAAGGAATGCATTATTGAAAAAGGAAAGGATGACTTCATGGTATACCCGATACCGGTAGCCCCTCCGGTTGCCAACCTGGTTGTGGATTCTGTTTTCGCTCAGATACAGGGCGACACGCTCACCGGCACGGGTAAATTGTATTTCCGGGGTGAAAGCAGGGCCCGGATGATCGGCCTGTTCGAAGGGAAAGATACGTCATTGTACACCAGGATCCTTCAGGCCAACCTGCCCAAAGCCAGCAACAAACACCTGGTCACTGCGGTCAGCATTCCGGGTGTTCCGCCTGATGATGCGCCTTTTGTAATTGATTATTCATTCATATTGCCCGATTACCTGACACGGGTTCAGCATAATACATACGTGAGCCTGAGCCTCGACCGGTTTCTTGAAGAAATGATCATCAGCAAAGACCGGAAAATACCCCTGGAATCGCCCATGACGGTTGAATACACCACCGTATGCCGGTTGCAAATACCTGATGGCTATGGGCTGAAGAAACTGCCGGAAAATGCTTCCTTTTCAAATTCCCTGTTCGGTTTTTCGGAAGCATATTCACAAACCGCGAATCGTGTTGAACTTCAGTCAACCATCACCATTAATTTCCAGGTAATTGACGGACCGGTTCTGAATGAATTCCGGGATATGCTTTCATTACTCAACCGCAGCTATCTGAAATCGTTGCCACTTGCAAAAACTCAAACATTATGACGCGCTACCTGATTGCTTTACTGCTTTTGATGTCTCCCCGTCTTTTTGCCCGGGAAACCGTATTTAGCGGATACAACTGGAATACCTTCCCCGAAAAACCGGTTCCTGATTCCATCAAACCGGTCAACGGGTCGCTGATCACACTGGAAAGGTTTATTCATGAGGTGTATTTGAATCAGGAAGACTACTTTGAGGAGATCAGCATTTTTCACCGGAAAATCAAGGTGGAATCACATGCAGCCATCAACCGTTTCAATAAGATTTATGTGCCTGTAAGTGATGTTGTTGAAGTACTCGACATCAGGGCAAGGTTTATTTCTCCCTCGGGAAATGTAACTGAAGTGCCCAAAGAAAGCATCAGGCAGATTGAAAATCTCGAAAACCTGGGTAATTACCACACATTTGCCATTGAAGGGGCTGAGGCAGGCGGAGAGATTGAATATTACTACAAGCTTCGCGCCAAATTCGACCCGTATGGGTCAGTAACCCTGCAGGGGCCTGATCCGCGTGCCAACGTGGAAATCATTCATGCATTTCCGGCAAAGCTGGAATTCATGATGCGGTCATATAACGGATTTCCCGACTTTGTTGCAACAGCAGATTCAGCAAACGAATTGAGTTACCTGAAAGCCTTCAGGCAATACATTCCTGCCGTTACCGAGGAGAAGTATGCCGCCTATTCAGCAAACCTCATGCGCTATGAGTACACCCTTACACACAACAATTACAACAATTCACTGCGGGTTTATTCATTCAGCAAGGTGGCAGGCACTATTTACAATAACGTATACCTGCTCAGTAAAAATGAAACTGCGGCCATAAAAACAGTGATCAAAAAGCTTCAGCTGGCGGGAAAATCAAGCGAACAACAGATCAGGGCGGTTGAGCACTGGCTTAAGACGGAAATTGCGGTTTCTGAAGACCTTCCGGCAACGCCCACTGTTGATGAGATGATCAGGCTGCGACAGACTACCAATTTTGGAATCACCAGGCTCTTTGCAGGTTTTCTGAATCAGCTGGGAGTTGATTTTGAGCTGGTAATTTCATGTGACCAGACAGTTAAAAAATTTGATCCTGATTTCGACGGTTGGAATTACCTGAACGATTACCTGATATATTTTCCCGGCCCGGACAAGGTCATTCTTCCCGATAATCCCTCATACCGTTTGGGCATTATGCCCTCGGCTTTTCAGAACTCCTTCGGATTGTTCCTGCATCCTCTTGAATATGCTGGTGAAGTGAAAACACTGGCCTATGAGGTGAAGAAACTGCCTGCCGACGATTACCGGAACCATTCCGATACCCTGCTGATAAATGTTAAGCTGAATACCGTTGAGATGAACCTGGAGGCGACCGTTCGCAGGGTTTTTACCGGTGAATTCGCAGCTACCTTTCAGTCGTTCTGGAAACTGGCCAATAAAGAACGGCAGGATGAACTGGTAAGTACTTTCTTTAATATGGGCACCCGAAATACCACCATTCTTTCCTATGATCTCACCAACAATTCACCTGAAGACATTGCCTTACGGCCTTTGATCTGGAATGTAAAACTAAAGGCCAACTCGCTGGTAGAGCAGGCGGGTGATGACCTCATCGTGAAAATCGGGGAAACCATCGGCGAACAATCTGAAATGTACCAGCAAACCGAACGGATGTTACCTGTTTATGTTGATAACCTGCACAACTATTTCCGGAAAGTGATTTTTGAAATCCCGGAAGGTTATGCCGTTTCGAATCTGAACGATTTAAAGATGAAGGTCGAAATGATCCGGAATGGCAGGGTGAGCTGTTGTTTTACATCGGACTATGAATTAACCGGGAATCAACTGATCATCTGTTCCACGGAATACTATTCCGAGCTGACCTACCCGGTTGAAGATTTCGGGGATTTCAGAAAGGTGATCAATGCAGCTGCCGATTTCAACAAGAAAACCATATTGCTGAGCAAAAAGTAATTCTATTTAAGCGATAAATACCCCAGGAGCCGGTGGTGGTTCAGCCGGCCATCGAAGAAGTAAACGAACAGGGCATAATCATTTTCGGTTTCATAATAGCTGCCTTCAAGCGCATATTCATTGATCATCCCGGTTTCGGGATCGGCCATCATGTAGCAGTAGTCATAAAGGCCCTGTTTCAGCAACAAGGTCAGCTCAAAATGATTGATTGAATCGTTGTACTTCATTCTGTTGGCACCGGTTCGCTTCCAGTCGCAGAATGCACCGGTGACATAGATGTTCTCCCACGCATGTGAAGGCGGGATGGCCAGCTTGAAATGAACATAAACATAATCGGCTTCCTCATGCCTTTCCCGGGCTTTTTCCCTGTCGATATAAAAGCCACCGTTCAGGTCGACTTTGTTAAAATAGGGCTTGTCCGAACGTTCCGCATCGGGGTTCATAATAACATGGAAATAAGGATTCCGGAATTCAATCGCACTCATGTTTTCAGTCTGGTAACGCATGCTTTTCAGATCGATGCTTCTGAACTCATTGCCTCCCGCAAAAAATCCCTGCCCCGGGTCGGTATAATCGAGGCGTCCCGGAACAACTGAATAGGGTTTTCCCAACACGGTTGTAAGGTCATCGCGGCCGTTTTGCATAACCACCACCTTAACTTCCGACAGCGGATCACGGATTTCATTGCTGTTGTATGTTATAACCATTTCAAGCTGCTGGGACGCCTCTCTCTGTTGCCCGTATAAAGGGGGCCTGACTTTGGCCTGAATCTGAACCAGTTTTTCAGTAACATAAAACCTTCTCGAAAGAACAATTTTATCGGGATCTTCCCGGTCGAATACCACCAGGGCATAATTTCCGCTCTGAAGCAGCTCGCAGTTCTCTTCGGGAAACAACAACCGGTAAGAGAAATAGTCATAGGTGGTATTGAACGATGCACGCGATTCACTTATCACCCCTGTCGGAAAGCCTGATATATACTCCTGTTCAGGTAATTCCGATTTTTCCCAGCTGCTGTTGCACAGGTAAATGGCATAGCCAAAATTCCGCGGCTCGCCGGAAAGGTCATCAAACCGAAGTTCAAGCTGATCATGGCTTCCGGCATCCAGAACCGGCAGTGAAAATTCCCAGCCGGAGGTTTTCAGTAAAACGGTTCGAATTCGGGCATCGAAAACTTCATTTTTAAAGGTATCGGGCAGCAATTCTTCCGACAGGGTCAAACCAAATGCAAGGTTTGTTGTTATTTCTGTAACAAAAATGAACAGTATGGGGAAGTATAAATAGCGAAACCGGCCTGGCATCATGTGAAGTTTATCAGATCAATACAAATTTAAAACCAAAGATGGTAAAAAAAAACTTCTTGTGAAGCGGGGCAAAATGCTTAATAAATCGCAATTTTAGCGGTCGCAAATCAGCTTTGCGAAATGAAGAAATCATAATTTCTTTGCGTGATTACTTCACGTGTGTAAATTTATCTATTTTTGATGCTCGAAAAATACAAAAGTACTGATGCCTCTTGTATATAAAATCAGGAAAGGATTGAATATAAGCCTGGCCGGCAAGGCTGAGAAGTTCTTCGGCAAGGTGAATCCGTCAGAGTTCTATGCCGTGAAACCCCTCGATTTCCACGGGATGGTTCCAAAACTCGAAGTGAAGGAAGGGTCGGAAGTAAAAGCCGGCAC
This sequence comes from uncultured Bacteroidales bacterium, assembly GCA_964560225.1. Taxonomy (GTDB): domain Bacteria; phylum Bacteroidota; class Bacteroidia; order Bacteroidales; family UBA10428; genus UBA5072. The sequence continues at coordinate 20,388 of CAZLLD010000044.1, read as the reverse complement.
TACTTTGTTTGTAGATAAGAACCAGCCTGAAGTGTGTTACACATCGCCTGTCAGCGGGCAGGTGATATCGGTTAACCGGGGTGAGCGCAGGGTGATTCAGGAGGTTGTTATTCAGGCCTCCAACTCCATTGAATATGAATCGTTTGAATCGGGTGATCCGCTGGGCATGACCCGTGAACAGATTCAGAAGAACCTGCTGAAAAGCGGGCTCTGGCCTGCAATCAAACAACGGCCTTACAATATTGTTGCCAATCCGAACGATGCTCCCAAGTCGATCTTCGTTCCGGCATTTGACACTGCGCCTTTGGCACCCGATTATGATTTTATGATCCAGGGAGCTGAGGCTGATTTTCAAACCGGTATTGATGCACTTTCAATGCTTACCAACGGTAAGGTGCATATCAGCGTTAACAATGAATATCCCGCATCACCGGCATATACTCATGCCCGTAATGCACAAACCAATTATTTCAGGGGCCCGCACCCGGCAGGTAACGTGAGTGTTCAGATACAGCGGGTTGACCCTTTAAACAAAGGAGAGATCATCTGGGTGGTTCTTCCCCAGGATGTGGTTTCCATCGGAAGGTTGTTTTCAAAAGGACATTATGATGCTTCCCGCCTGGTGGCATTAACCGGCTCGGAAGTCCTGAATCCGCGCTATTATCGCATCATCAGGGGTGCTTCAGTAAAGAGCCTTACCGACGGTAATATCAAAAAATCGGATCACCGTTACATCAGTGGACATCCGCTTACCGGAACCCGGGTGTCGCACAGCGGATTTCTCAGTTACTATGATTCCCAGCTTACTGTAATACCCGAAGGCAACCATCATGAATTTCTGGGTTGGGCTTTGCCGGGCTTTGATAAATTCAGTTTTTCGCGTTCGTTCTGGTCGTGGCTCATGCCCGACCGCAAATATGTCATTGATACCAACATACATGGCGGAAACCGCGCTTTTGTGATGACCGGTTTATATGAGAAAGTTTTTCCGCTGGACATTTACCCGATGCAATTGCTGAAAGCCATACTGGCCGAAGACATTGATCAGATGGAACGGCTGGGAATTTACGAAGTGGCCGAAGAAGATTTTGCGCTGTGCGAATTCATTTGTCCCTCTAAAACTGAAATGCAGGTGCTGGTACGGAAGGGAATGGACCTGATGAAAAAGGAAATGAGTTAAACTGACAAATCAAAACTGAATGAAAGCATTACGCCGATTCATTGATAAGATCAAACCAGATTTTGAAAAAGGAGGCAGGTTCGGGAAGTTCCACTCCACTTTTGATGCTTTTGAAACTTTCCTGTTTGTTCCCGACAAGGTTACCAAAACAGGTGCCCACATCCGCGACAGCATGGATATGAAGCGCACCATGACCGTGGTGATCATTGCGCTGCTTCCGGCTTTGTTTTTTGGCATGTACAATACGGGTTACCAGCATTTTCTTTCGATTGGAGAAACCCGGTCGTTCTGGCAGGTTTTTGGTTTCGGCTTTATTCGGGTACTCCCCCTGCTGGCTGCATCTTATATTACAGGACTGGCCATTGAATTTATGTTTGCACAGGTGCGCGGACACGAAGTCAACGAAGGATTCCTGGTGAGCGGCATGCTGATTCCATTGGTATTGCCGGTTGATGTTCCCATCTGGACCGTGGTGGTGGCTACTGCTTTTGCGGTGGTCATTGGCAAGGAAGTATTCGGAGGTACCGGCATGAATATTCTCAATCCGGCACTTACCGCCAGGGCCTTTTTATTTTTTGCCTACCCGTCGGATATGACCGGAGATAAAGTATGGATCGCCGGACTCACCAAGGGAGAAAACATCATCGACGGGTTTTCGGGCGCCACCCCGCTGGGTAACCTGGCACAGAATATTCATGATCACCTGCCCAATGATTGGGATGCATTCCTGGGATTCATCCCCGGATCAATCGGTGAAACTTCCAAACTGGCCATCCTGATTGGTGCATTTATTTTGATGTACACCGGAGTGGGAAGCTGGAAGATCATGCTGTCCACTTTTGCCGGTGGACTGTTCATGGGGCTTATTCTGAATGCATTTGCTGCCAATGACTACATGACCATGCCGGCTTACAAACATTTCCTCTACGGCGGTTTCATGTTCGGAGCTGTTTTTATGGCCACCGACCCGGTTACTGCATCACAAACCGAAACCGGCAAATGGATTTACGGATTGCTTACCGGAATATTAGCCGTCATCATCAGGGTGCTCAACCCGGCATATCCCGAGGGAATGATGCTGGCCATTCTGCTGATGAATGTATTTGCGCCACTGATCGACTATTATATAGTTGATGCCAACATCAATCAACGACTTAGAAGGCTCAAAAAAGCAACTGCCAAAACTGCAAATTAACAGGTAAACGCACAAGGTCATGAAAGTCCAGAGTAATTCATACACGTTTATATATTCCACCATCATTGTGCTGGTTGTAGCCACAAGTCTTGCTCTTGTAGCCACAGCACTGAAACCTGCCCAGGATAAAAACGTGGAAGTTGAGAAAAAACAGAATATTCTTGCCTCGCTGCACATCAACTCCAACCGGTCGAATGCGGAAGAACTTTATGGTCAATACATCACTGACAGTTATACGCTGAATTCGCGGGGTGAAAAAGTAAGCGGGGTGGATCCGTTCACCGTAAACCTCAGGGCTGAGTTGAGAAAGCAACCTTCAGCGCGCAGCTTGCCTGCGTTTGAGGCTAAAAAAGGAGACACTGCATTTGTCGTTATTCCGGTTTACGGAAAGGGACTGTGGGGACCCATCTGGGGCTATGTTTCATTTAAAAGAGAAAAGGATGTTGCCGGGGGACTTCCGCATTTCAATACCATTTACGGGGTGATGTTTGACCATAAGAGTGAAACACCCGGACTGGGTGCTGAAATCAACCAGCCGTTCTTTATGAACCCGTTCAACGGAAAAAAGGTGTTCAACGAAAAGAACGAATTTGTTTCCGTTGATGTGGTTAAGGGAGGTGCTGATCCAGATTCACCCCATGAGGTAGATGCCATCTCGGGAGGGACTATTACAAGTAAAGGGCTGGAAGCCATGCTGGATACCTGCCTGGTGAGCTACCAGAGCTTTTTTAAACAGAATTAAAAGAATTTGAGCGATATGAAGAACCTTAAATTGCTTGTAAATCCGCTGAACAGCGAAAATCCGATTACGGTGCAGGTGTTGGGTATCTGTTCTGCTTTGGCGGTTACAGTTCAAATGAAACCGGCCATTGTAATGGCGCTTTCCGTAATAGTGGTTACCGCATTTTCCAACCTGATCATTTCTCTGGGACGCAACACCATTCCTCCCCGCATTAGAATTATCGTTCAGCTTGTAGTGATTGCCTTCCTGGTCATCCTGGTCGATCAGTTTCTTAAAGCCTACATGTATGATGTGAGCAAAAAACTTTCGGTTTTTGTGGGGCTTATCATTACCAACTGCATATTGATGGGCCGGCTCGAGGCATTTGCCATGAGCAATAAGCCCCTGGAATCGTTTCTTGACGGAATTGGCAACGGGGCAGGGTATGGACTCATTTTAATTGCGATAGCCACAGTACGCGAGTTTTTCGGAAGCGGTTCCTTGCTGGGCTACCAGGTTATTCCCCAGGGATTTTATGATTTTGGTTACAGAGACAACGGCATGATGATTCTGCCACCTATGGCCCTGATCACGGTGGGCGTGATCATCTGGATACAACGCAGCTACAACACCAAGCTTATTGAAAAATAACAAGGCATAACCGGGAAAAGAAAGTCATGGAAAATTTATTTAATCTTTTCATTCGCAATGTTTTCACCGAGAATATGGTATTTGCCTATTTTCTCGGCATGTGCTCTTACCTGGCGGTTTCGAAAACTGTGAAAACATCGGTTGGCCTGGGAATAGCGGTCATCTTTGTGATCACGGTTACCGTGCCGGTGAACTGGATTCTTGAGAACTACCTGTTGAAAGCCGGAGCGTTGAAATGGCTCGGAACTTCGTTTGACCAGGTCGATCTCAGCTTCCTGAGTTTTCTGCTGTTCATTGCAGTTATTGCTGCCATGGTGCAGCTGATTGAGATGGTGGTGGAAAAGGTTTCGCCTTCGTTGTACAATGCCTTGGGCATTTTCCTTCCGCTCATTGCTGTGAATTGTGCTATTTTGGGTGCTTCGCTCTTTATGCAGGAACGCGAGTACGGAACTATTGCTGAAGCTACCGTTTTCGGGTTCGGTGCGGGGTTTGGCTGGGCACTGGCTATTGTTGTGCTGGCTGCAATCCGCGAGAAACTAAAATATTCAAATGTACCGGCACCTTTGAGAGGCCTGGGCCTGGCATTTATAATCACCGGATTGCTTGCCATTGCCTTTATGGGTTTCAGCGGCATTAAAATATAAAAGTAATTATAGTAATCGATTGAATTATGGGCCTCGGACAGATTATCCTACTCAGTATTGTCGTTTTTCTGGGAATCATATTGCTTCTTGTTTCCATGCTGCTGTATGCCAAATCCAAACTTACCGCAGGCGGAACAGTTAAAATCAAAATCAATGAAGAAAAGGAACTGGAGGTTGCCCCTGGTTCATCTTTGTTATCAACACTTTCACAGGAAAAAATATTCCTTCCCTCAGCCTGCGGCGGCGGAGGCACCTGCGGTATGTGTCGTTGCCAGGTTGTCAGCGGTGGAGGTTCCATTTTACCTACCGAGCTGGGCTTTTTTAACCGCAGGCAGGTTAACGATAACTGGCGCCTCGGTTGCCAGGTGAAAATCCGGGAAGATATGGAAATTCACGTTCCGGAAGAGGTGATGGGTATTAAGAAATGGGAGTGCGAAGTGGTTTCAAACCGGAATGTGGCTACCTACATCAAGGAATTTGTGGTCAAGCTGCCCCCGGGAGAGGAACTCCGGTTCAAATCAGGCGGCTACATCCAGATTGATGTGCCCAAATATGATATGACTTTCAGGGATATCGACGTGGAAGAACAATTCCGCGATGAATGGGACAAGAACAAGATGTGGGATCTGGCCATGTCGAACAAGGAAGAAACCTTCAGGGCCTATTCCATGGCCAACCACCCGGCAGAAGGCAATATTGTGATGCTGAATATCCGCATAGCCACGCCCCCTTGGGACCGGTCGGCCGGGGCATTCAAAAACGTACCCCCGGGTATCTGTTCTTCCTTCATCTTTTCGCGGAAACCGGGTGACAAAGTAGTGGTATCAGGACCTTACGGTGAGTTCTTCATCAAAGACACCAACCGCGAAATGGTATATATCGGCGGTGGCGCCGGTATGGCACCGCTCCGCTCGCACATCTTCCACCTGTTTCATACACTCAAAAGCAACCGGAAAGTCAGCTACTGGTACGGTGCCCGGTCGAAACGTGAAGTATTCTACGAACAGGATTTCAGGAAAATTGAAAAGGAATTTCCTAACTTCAAATTCAACATTGCTTTGTCTGAACCGGTGGCTGAGGACAACTGGACCGGTTATACAGGTTTCATACACCAGGTTTTGTATGACGAATACCTGAGCAAACATGAGGCCCCCGAAGATGTGGAATACTATCTGTGCGGACCGCCCATGATGAACGATGCAGTTCAGAAAATGCTTTATAACCTGGGCGTGCCCGATGAGATGATTGATTTTGATGACTTCGGCGGATAGTACCTCAAATAATGAAATTCAAGAATACCATTTTGCAGCTCACTGTTGTTGCTGTAATCTTCCTGGTGGCCTTTATATTTACGCGGCCAGGAAAAAAACAGAACTATGAGAGGATTTCAGGATTTGCACAAGGAACTACCTACAGCATCATTTATGAGTCTGATCGTGGTGAAAACCTGCAACCATCCATTGATTCACTATTAACCGATTTTGACCGTTCCCTTTCAATTTATCAGCCCAATTCAATCATTTCGCGGTTCAACAGAAATGATCCGGCAGCGGTAGCCGATTCTAAATTTGTTGAGGTATTCAATAAATCAAAGGAGGTTTTCACAGTCACCGGCGGGGCCTTTGATATTACCGTAGGCCCGGTTGTGAATGCACTGGGTTTCGGAAGCGGTGACACACTTGAGGTGGACAGCCTCATGATTGACAGCCTGCTTCAATATGTGGGCATGAATAAAGTAAGCCTCGACCAGGGAAAGCTAAAAAAAGAAAACCCTGACATGAAACTCGATGTGAATGCCATTGCTCAGGGCTATTCCGTTGACCTGGTTACCCGTTTCTTGGAAAACCGGGGAATCCGGAATTACATGGTGGAGGTTGGCGGTGAGGTAAGGGCCAGGGGGGAAAATGAGAAACGTTCGGTTTGGAAGATTGGTATCGACAAACCCCAGGAAGGTAATATGCTGCCCGGATCAAACCTGCAGGCCATTGTCAGTCTCGATGGGAAATCACTGGCCACTTCGGGCAATTACCGGAAGTTCTACGAAAAAGACGGTGTCAAGTTTGTTCATACCATCAATCCCAATACCGGCTATCCGGTGGTGTCAAACCTGCTGAGTGCCACTGTGGTGGCTGAAGATTGTATCACTGCCGATGCCTATGCCACTGCGCTGATGGTTATGGGGCTGGATCAGTCGATCGAGTTCTTAAAAACGCATCGGTTCCTGGAAGCTTTCCTCATATATGCCGATGCGCAGGGCCGTTTCCAGGTTTATTTCACACCGGGGCTGGAAAAATATATTGAGCAATAACAAAAAAAGCGTAGTCGGGAGACTACGCTTAGCTTTTCGTTTATCTTTCGTGATAACTACTCACTATCACTCAATTTCCGGACATTGTGTGTTGGCGTGGTTCTCATTCCAGCACAACTGCATCATGTCATACGAGACATATCCGACATCGGTTCCGGAGTTGTAACCCACAGTATACAGCTTATCTTCCTGTGAAAGGTAGAGATAATAGTACAGGTCATAATCGGTGTCGGTTGTTTTGCCGTATTCAATGTAACTGCCATAGTATTCATTTGCCGGATCCACAACCGTATAGCGGATATCAGCTGTTTCTTCCTCATAATCGGCATTCCATTGAATTTTCAGCCAGGCAGTAGCCGGATGGTCAGGCAGGTTGAATACGGTCCATTCGCCCCCGGTTCGCAGAATGTCAAATTTACCAGAGTACCAGAGTACGCTGTCATAAACACTGGCTTTGGTAATATACATGCCCACCTGCACCGAATCGCCAATCACATCGGCAACCAGGTCGGCTGAATAGCCGTTGTCCAAGCTGTAAGACCATGCCCAGGTGTCGTTGTCAAGCCGAACGGCATCCTGTTCGAGGGCTTCGGCATAGGCAGCAACCGGAATGGCCAGTGACAGGGCAAGCGACAGGTTCCAGTAGACCACTGCGCCGGAAACCAGATGGAAAGAACTGCAGGTATCAATTTGGGCTGATTTTTTCAGATCATCTCCCGTAAATACAGACAAATCGATGGCCAGTGACGACATCGGGGGCAGTGCCGGAGCTGATTCTTCTTTATCCTTTTTGCAGCCGGCAACCATAATCATGCTCACAATCAAAGCTATGGCAATGAATTGATTCTTTTTATTTTTCATAGATGACAAGTTTAGTAAAATGTTATACGAAGAATAACGGGGAAATGTTGTTTATAGTCTATGAAGTCTTCAAAGTCTGAAAACAGTGGCGAGCTGTGAGCTGAGAGCTGCGAGCTAAAGGAATTCCCTCACTGCCCTGAGAAAGGCAGCAGGCTGCTCGGCATGAACCCAATGCCCGGCTTCCGGTATAACCGTGATGGTGGACCAGGAGAAATATTTCCGGATGAATGCCTCGTCCTCCGCACGGATGTAACCCGAAAGCGCACCTTTGATAAACAGCAGGGGAAATTGCGGAATCGATTCCGGATCGGTCTCATTTTCTCTGATGATGCCGGTAAAGATATCAGGCAGTTTCTCTGAAAGTGTTTTCAGGTTAAAAGCCCATTTGAATTTACCATCCGGTGTGCGTTTGAGGTTTTTCAAAAGAAACTGCCTGACAGAAGGGAATGGAACAGAATGTTCCAGTTGTTTGTCGGCTTCATCACGTGTTGTTAACAGATCCGTGTTAATTTGCAGCAGGGCACCTACAATCCGGTTGTGCACCACAATTTCAGGCGGATTTCGCCGGTATTCTTTGCTTCTGGGTGAAATGTCGACTACAATCATCTTTCGGACCATTGCAGGATATTTCAGTCCGAAGTTCAGTACAGCTCGTCCGCCCATGGAATGACCCATGATGAGGGCCGAATCCAGGTGCTGCTCTGCCATGAAATCGCGCAGATCATCGCTCAGCAGGTTGTAGTTGTGATCACTGTGATGGGGTGAATTGCCGTGGTTGCGCTGGTCGACCAGGTAAACGGAATAGTCGGCCGAAAGTTCCCTGCCAATGGAATGCCAGTTATCAGACGAGCCATATAAACCGTGTAAAATGATTAACGGCTCACCCGATCCGAGGTGTCTGAAAAACAGCTTCATCAGGCAATCTGATCGAGGTAAAGCTGTATGGTTTTCTCCAAACCGAAGTATAAGGCATCGGATATCAGGGCATGGCCGATGGAAACCTCAAGCAACCCCGGCACATGCTGTTTGAAATATTTCAGGTTCTCGAGGCTCAGGTCGTGTCCGGCATTCAAACCGAGACCCAGTTCTACCGCCTTTTTTGCGGCCCGTATGTATGGCTCAATGGCATGTTTGCGGTCAACGGGGTATTTGCTGGCATAAGGTTCGGTGTATAGCTCAATACGGTCGGTACCCGTGGCAGCAGCACGTTCAATCTGTTCCAGTCCGGTTTCGATGAAAAGCGAAGTGCGGATGCCATGTGTGTGCAATTCGGCAACCACATCACTCAGGAATTTCTCGTATTTGATCACATTCCAGCCCTGGTTGGAGGTGATCACATCATGCGAATCGGGCACCAGTGTTGCCTGGTGGGGTTTGACCTCGATCACCAGGTCGAGAAACCTTTGCGAGGGATATCCTTCAATATTGAATTCCGTGGTGATGATCGGCCGGATGTCCCTGACATCCTGGTAGCGTATGTGACGCTCATCGGGACGGGGATGCACCGTGATGCCCTGTGCTCCGAATTTCTGGCAGTTGACTGCTGCTTCGGTAACGTTGGGTATGTTTCCGCCCCGGGCATTCCGTATGGTGGCAATTTTATTGATATTGACACTTAATTTTGTCATTCTCCAGCTGTTTTGTTATTATTGAAATATGAATTACCTTTAATCTTATGGTTTGTGCAAATTTAGCAGGTTTTATTCAATAGCGTATGCTGGCAAAAGATTTAATATCTGATGTGATTCCTTCACTTCGCACATCCGACAGCGGGCAGAAGGCACTCTACTGGATGGATATCTTCAGGATTTCACACCTGCCCATTGTGAATAACGAAGACTTCCTGGGGCTGATATCGGATAAGGACATTTATGACGCCAACATGGCTGACGAGCCTATCGGGAACCACAATCTTTCTCTGTTCAGTCCGTTTGTTAACGAGAACCAGCATATTTACGAGGTCATTGAAATGGCCTCGAGGTTGAATTTGTCGGTGGTTCCGGTTCTCGATTACAACAACCATTATAAAGGTGTGGTAACGAACGCCGACCTGATTCATCATTTTGCTGACTATGCCGCACTCAAGGAACCCGGAGCCATTATCGTGCTTGATATGAGCATTCATGATTACTCGCTTTCACAGATTGCCCAGATTGTTGAAAGCAACGATGCGAAAATCCTGAGCATGTACATCAGCTCCCATACCGCAACTACGCGCATGGAAGTAACGCTAAAAATTAACCGTAACGACCTGACTTCCATTGTTCAAACCTTTACACGCTACAATTATACCATTCACAGCACCTTTATGGATCATGATGACATGGACAGCTTGTATGAAAACAGGTATGATATGTTTATGAAGTATCTCAGTATTTAGTAGCCGTTAGCTTTTAGCCAACAGCCAACAGCCAACAGCCAACAGCATTTTAAGATGAAAATCGCCATATTCGGAAAAACGTTCAACCAGGGTTTTGTGCCCTATATCAATGAATTACTTGACCTGCTGGTAAGAAACGAGGTTCAGGTTACGATTTACAAGCCATTTTACGACTTCATCTGTTGTCAGACAGGCAAAGACAGGCATTACTGCAGTATGTTCAGCGGACCCGAAGATTTTGCAAGCGACTGTAATCTGATGGTGAGCATCGGTGGTGATGGTACCTTTCTCGAATCGATACCATTTGTAATACGCCAGCAATTGCCGGTGATCGGTATCAACTCGGGGCGGCTGGGTTTTCTGGCCAACATTTCGAAAGATAGCATCACCGCGGCTTTCCAGGCATTGCTTGCAGGCGAATATACCTATGAATACCGCACGATTATTTGTGTCAAACAACCGGATGACCTGTTCAAGCCTATGAATTTTGCACTCAATGACATCACCATTCATAAAAGCAATTCCTCACTGATCACCATCGATGCATACATCAATGATGAATTCCTGAATACATACTGGACAGACGGGCTGATTATTTCCACCCCAACCGGATCCACTGCCTATTCATTGAGCGTGGGTGGCCCGGTGGTAGTGCCTGGTACAGGTAACCTCATTATTGCTCCGGTTTCATCGCATAACCTGACTGTAAGGCCGTTGATCATACCCGACACCAATATTATTACACTTAAGGTCAACAGCCGGACCGGGGTTTATGCCATCACTGCCGATAACCGTACCAAGCAGATCAACGGGCAGCAGGAGTTCCGTATCGGCAGATCGGAGCATAAGCTGAAGATGGTGAAGCTGCCCAATACCAGTTTCTACAAAACATTGCGGGAAAAGCTGAAGTGGGGGGAAGATATCCGGAATTAGGAATCCGGTGTTTCTCGCGAAAGTTTCTCGCAGAGAATTTCTCGCTAAGAATTTCTCGCAGATAAGCGCAGATTAAGCTGATTGAGCAGATTTATTGACCTGCCTGCCGGCAGGCAGGTTTCCGCAGATTATTGCGTCATTGCGAGGCCTGCCTGCCGGTAGGCAGGGAGGAGGCACGACGACCGAAGCAATCTTTTGTATATCGCTACTCAATCGAGATTATCTTCGTTGAGCTCCGCTTAGCTCCGCAGAGATTGCCACGCTCCATTTCATTCCGCTCGCAATGACGGCTACTTCCTTGCTGCTGCCACTGCCACTGCTGCTGCCACTGCCACTCGTCCCTTGTCCCTGTCTTGGGTCTTAGGTCTTAGTTCTTGGCTCTACTCGTCCCTTGTCCCTACAAAAAACTCACTCTCCTTCACATTTTTCAGGTGTTCGCGTGTATCTTTTGAGAACAGGGAAATTTTGTAGCGGTCATGGTCCCTGAACCCGAACCGCAGCGTATTGTTTTCATAATAGGCTACCGGAACAATGTAAAACGTGGATTTTCCGGAGAGGTCATCGCGGAATACCCAGGTTGGCAAATAACTGAAATCTTCAACCCGGGTGGTGCCGGTTGTTTTCATCAGGTTCAGCTCCGCCATGATACCTCCATCCTTATACTGGGCACGCTGGTTCGAGACAAAGTTGCCCTGTGAATATACCACGATCTTTTTCAGGGCGGTATCGGTGGCATCGGGGTAGAGTTTCACGGGCTGCACCACGTGCGGGTGCGAGCCAATGATGGCGTCGGCACCGTGCTTCAGAATAAAGGAGGCAAGTTTTCTCTGGCCCTGGTTCTCAAAACGCTGGTACTCATCGCCCCAGTGCATGCATACAATGATGAAGTCGGGACTGGCCAGCCGGGCCTTGTCAAGATCGCGGCGGATAACCGCCGTGTCAATCCGGTTGATGATAAAAGGCGGTTGAATGACAATGCCGTTGGTTCCGTATGTGTAATTAAGCAGGGCAACGCGGATGTTGTTCTTTTCAACAATCAGCGGATAGTTTTTACTTCGGTCGTCGGTATTGGCAAAGGTGCCGGTGTGAATTATCCTGAGGGAATCGAGCATGGTGAGGGTTCTGGCAAAACCTGCTTTCCCGCGGTCGAGCGCGTGGTTATTGGCCTGCAGGAAGATGTCGAAACCGGCTTCGCGTGCGGCAATTGCTAGGGCATCGGGACTTGAGAACTGCGGGTAGCCTTTATAGGGTTTACCGCCCAGGGTGACTTCGAAGTTGGCTATGGCTATGTCGGCTTTTTCAACATAGGGTTTCACATAGCGAAATGTGGGCTCGTAGTTGTAGCTGTTGGTTGCGGCATCCCAGGCACCGGTTATCTGTTCATCATGGCCCATGATGTCACCGGCAAACACGAGTGAAAGCCGGGTGGTGTCGGCCTGCTGCGCGAAACTGGCAAAGGTTGCCAGACTATATAAAAATATTGTTAACCAGGTCTTCAAATCTCTATTGTTAATTGTTAATTGCTAATTGCAAATTGTTCACCATCCTCCCGAGGCGCCACCGCCACCAAAGCTCCCGCCGCCACCGCCGCCGAAGCCGCCAAATCCGCCGCCGCCTCCGCCTCCAAAACCTCCGAATCTGCCGCTGCCAGATGAAAAGCTGCCCCATCCACTGTCTTTTGAACTTCCCGATCCGAGCAATAACCACCAGGGTATGCTGTGTTTGGGAGCGTAATATTTACTATTCTTCCGAAAACCGGAGGCAATGATGAATATGAATACCATAAGCACCAGCAAGCCGAAGATTATGCCGGGAGAATTTTCGTCCCCTTTCATATAGTCTTCGGCAGTGTATTCGCCGCGTGTAAGCGACATCAGCACGTTGGTAGCTGAATCGAGGCCTGTATAATAGGCGCCGGCCTGGAAACTCGGGGTCAGTACATTCCGGATAATCCTGGAGCAGATGGCATCGGGCACAGCACCTTCAAGACCGTAGCCTGTTTGGATGGTCATCTTGTGCAATTCAGGACTGATCAGTATCAGCAGACCGTTGTTTTTGCCCTGCTGGCCAATACCCCAGGCAGTTCCCAGCCGGTTGCCAAAGTCAGCGATATCATAACCCTGAAGATCATCATAGGTTACCACGTAGATCTGGGTGGAGGTCTGGTTGTTGAAGTCAAGCAGCTTGTTATTCAGTGAGATCTGATCCGATTCGGTCAGCAATCCGGTGAAATCGTTGACCAGCCGGTAGGGCACCATGGGTTCCGGCAGTTGCTGTGAAAATGCCTGCCCGAAAAGCCAAATGAAGGCAAGGAGGTATGTTATTTTTTGCTTATTCATAGAATGTCAGTCTTCAGGCTTCACTGGAATCAAATGAAATATCGTTGACAAGCTCATTGATGTCATTTCGCTGGTACGGGAAATGCTTTTTCAACTGATCACCGGCCATTTTTACACCAACAGCAAGTCCCAGTGCAAATTCTGAATTTCTGAAGTGCGATTCCATAACAGACTTCGTTTCATCCCAAAAATTTTCAGGCACTACCCGGTTGACACCTATATCTCCAAGAATGGCAAAGCTGCGGTTTCGGATGGCGAAGAAAATAAGTACGCCGTTGCGCAGGTTGGTACGGTGCATGCCCAGTTTGGAAAACACCGATGCCGCGCGGTCGAGGATACTGCCGGTGAATTCCACCTCTACGTGTACCCTGATTTCACCCGAGGTGTCGAGCTCGGCGTTGGCAATAGCCTGTTCTATGAGTTGCCGCCCCTCGGGCGTGAAAAAATCAGCTGCCTTCATGCAAAACCGGGTTAAAAATCTACAACAGGAACATCCTGTGCGCCTGGTGCGGCTTCGAAGTAAGGTCTTTCCTTAAATCCAAACCAGCCGGCAAAAATTACGGCCGGGAAAGTTTTGATGGCCGTGTTATATTTTTGAGCCGTTTCATTGAAATTTCTTCTTTCAACAGCTATGCGGTTTTCTGTTCCTTCCAATTGGGCTTGCAATTCCAGGAAGTTCTGATTGGCCTTCAGGTCGGGATAGTTTTCGGCAACAGCAATAAGTCGCGACAACGCAGAGCCTATTTCACCCTGAGCGGCCTGGAAGCGTTTCAGATCGGCTTCGGTCATGTTGGCCGCGTCAATTTTTATGGAAGTGGCATTGGCACGGGCGTTAACAACTTTCTCAAAGGTTTCCTGCTCGTGGGCAGCATATCCTTTAACTGTTTCCACCAGGTTGGGTATCAGATCGGCACGGCGCTGGTATACATTTTCAACATTTGCCCAGTCGCGGTTCACCTGTTCGCGCAGCGTGACGAGGTTGTTATATCCGGCGCATCCCCTGAATACAAGTAACACCAAGGCAACAACAACTACAATAAGAACTATTCTGCTGGTTTTCATGGTCATTATTTTTTGTTAACAGTTAACAAATAGGTTTAGAATTACGTAGAAAATTATCATCGAAAATAGTCAAATGCCATGAATTTGGCATGAAATTGGTGATAAAATAAATAAAGAGCCAAGAACCAGGAACCAAGAACCAGGAACCAAGAGCCAGGAACCAGGAACCAAGAGCCAAGAGCCAAGAGCCAAGAGCCAAGAGCCAGGAACTAGGAACCAAGAACCAGGAACCAAGAACCAAGAACCAAGAACCAAGAACCTAAAGCACTTCTAGTAACTGAAAAATTCATTTATGAAAACAAATATAAACACAAACAAGGCACTGATACTGATGGCAGGTTTGCTACTCATGCTGACCAACTCGTGCGAGCTTGCCGATGAACTGATCGGGAATGAAACCATTTCGGAAATTGAAGGAGACTGGAATTGTACTGAAGTCAGCCAGTACTTCAAAAAATCAACCGCATCAACCGCATCAACCTATTCGGTTTACATTTCTCCGGATGCCGATGACGATAACGGCATTCTGATAGATGGATTCTATAACCTGGGAGATATCGGTGTTAAGGCTAAGGTGAATGGCAACACCATCACCATTCCCAGCCAGACCGTACAGGGCGGATATGTGATTCTTTCAGGAACAGGACGGATCAGCGGCAATTACAATGAGATCACCGGGTATACCGTGTCAATATCGGAGGAAATGCCATTGATGATGTTAATGCGGTTTATTCCAGGTAATATATTTAATCCCTGAAAGCGACGATGGTTTGGTACACCCTTTCCCTTATTTCTCCTGGGGTGGGATTCAGTTCATTTGATGTAAAGCTTCCCTTTTCCACGTCAATTCTCTCGTAAACCATGAGGTAGAGGTTGAAGATGATCTGAAGACTCAGCCGGTACCTGGGTTCCAACAGGGGAGCAATCTGGTCAATAATTTCCAGTGTTTGCAGGCGATAACCGTCGGCATACCGGCAGTATTCCTCAATAATGCTGCGAAAACCTTCAGGCACCGAACCACCTTTGGCAATTTTTCTCAGATCAGCGGCGGTGAGTCCGTTCTTCAAAATAACATCCTGTGCAAAGCAATTCAGGTTGTTCATCTGGTCTTTCTGAAAATCCCTGATGATGTGCACGAAGTAGCTGAATAGGGCGCACGGGGTGGCGGTACTTTTTACATCAAAGGCCGGTTCAAGGTATTCGGTACCACTCTTTCTCAATCCGTTCAGATGCACAAAGATGGAAGCCGGGGCTACGGATGCCCCCTGTGAGTAGTCAATGAAGTCCTGAACCGTGGCAAATCCGTCGTGGTCAATATCATAAATCATCGATCGGGCAAAGGCTTCCAGTGGCCAAAGCGGTATGTGAAATTTACGTATGGTATCTAAAAGTTCATGTTGCCCGGGGATGCCTGCGCCTGCGTTCCGGGCCATTTCAATCCATTGCTCCACACTCTCCTGGAATTGTTTCTTTTCGCCTTCCGCTATGTGTGTGTGGGTTGATTTATGGCAGTCGATCAGGTCGTCAATGGCCCGCATGTATTTATAGCATGTACGGGCAGCCTGGTAGCGGTCTTCTTCCCAAAATGCCGCAGCAATCAATATATTGGGATGATCGATAATTTTGTTGAAATCGATCCTGTTAAAGATTTCCAGGTACTTCTCATTCATGGCCTGTGTCTTTTAATATGCGTTCAGAAGTAAGCCGGGCCGACAGCAGAACAAGCGGAATGCCATTGCCCGGATGCGTGCTTCCTCCGGTAAAATACAGGTTTTTATACTTGCTGTGCCGGTTGTGCGGTCTGAAATATCCCATCTGAAAAATATGGTGGGCCACACTTCCGAAAGTGGCGCCATGGGTGAGGTTGAAGATGCTCTTCCAGGTTTGGGGCAGATAGCAGATTTCAAACTTGATGTGTTCTTCAATGTCAGTCAGTCCGGCCTTCTTCAAGCGTTCAATCACCGCTGCCCTGGCATCGTTTTTCAGCCGGGTCCAGTCGTGGTTGCGTCGTTCATCCAGGTGACCTGCAGGTATGATAATTGACAGCGAATCATGTCCGGCAGGGGCCGCAGTCATATCAGAACTTACCGGGGCGTGCACGTAAAAGCTGGGATTTGCCGAAAGGGAGTTATCCCTGAAGATCTTCTTCAGGTTGTCCCTGTATGATCCGGAAAGGAAAACACTGTGATGTGAAAGTTGCGGATATCTTTTGTCGAGACCCCAGTGCAGCACAATGGAAGAGCAGCTGAAGGCAAGCCGGTCGATGTGTTTCGACTTTCTTTTGTCGGGCAGCAGTTCCCGGTAAACATAGGGGAGGTCGGCATTCGACACTATTACTTGAGCCCTCACCGTACTGCCGTTGTTCAGTATGATGCCGGTGGCTTTCCGGCCTTCGGTTTTGATTTTTGCAACAGGTTCATTGTAAACAAAGCGGACACCCAGGTTTTCGGCTACCGTAACAAGGCGGGTGGTAATGCTGAACATGCCGCCAACCGGGAACAAAGATCCTTCGGTGAGTTCAGCTGCAGGTACCATGGCGAAAAGTGCCGGCGCCTTATAGGGGTCCTGTCCCACATAAATATTCTGGAATGTAAATGCTTGCTGGAGCACTGGACTTTTGAAAAAACGCCTGATGTACTGCATGTGACGCAGGTGGGTTTTGAGCTTGAGCAGCAGCAGGGCATTCTTCAGTGTTACAAACTGAAACAGGTGATAAAAGTTTTTTCCGAGCAGGTTGCCGGTGGCCATCTGAAAAAAACGGTATCCGGTTTCAATCACCTGTTTGGCTTTTGCGTAGCTCCCTTTTTCAATGGCTTCAAGTTGTTCCTTAAACTTATCCTGGTTGGTGGTGAATTCAATTGGCCCGGCATCCTCAAAGTAAATCTTATACAAGGTTTCGAGCGGAACGGTTTTGAAGTTGTCCCGGGGTTCAATGCCCAGTGATTCAAAGGCCTTTTTGTAGATTTCCGGCATCAGGTAAATGGTGGCACCCAGGTCGAACCTGTGTCCGTCGCGCACAATCTGGCCACACCGGCCACCCGGACCGGCGTTTTTTTCATATACGGTTACCCGGTAACCCTGGCGGGCAAGGTATATTGAAGTGGCAATTCCGCCGATTCCGGCGCCAATGATAACAGCTGTTTTTTCACTTGCCATGCAGTACGATGTATTCAATAATTCAGTTGTCGAAAATATGGAAATTATTAAAGTTTGCTATGAACTATGTCAATTTTATTTATGGTTTATCGGTAAAAGGGAGTTTATGGCCGGGAACTTGCAAACCTCCTCTTTTTTTTGTAAATTGTAAAACATTTCACCCCTTAATAAAAACTGCCATGAATTCCACAGACAGCCAATCAGTATCGGCAGCGACCGGTCAGCAGATCAAAAAAATCCTGGTCCCTGTTGATTATTCGGAATGCTCGAACGATGCCTGCAAATATGCAATTAAAATAGCCTGCAAACTGGGGGCTGAAATCAAACTCTTTCACACGTATTACTCCCCTGCATTTGATTTGATTGAGCTTGCAGGAGCCGTTCAAACCCAGTCACAGCTTCGCGATGAGGTTACCGTGAACCTTGAAGAAAGCGAGAAAGCCACCATGGAAGGCTTCGTGGCCGGGCTGAAGGAATATACCGCCAACAGCAGCTTGCCTGCCCTTAAATTCAGTTATGAAATAGTCCCCGGTGTTCCTGAAGACGAAATCATCCAGTTCAGCGAGGGTTATGTTCCCGACCTGGTTGTTATGGGAACCAAGGGAAAGGGCAAAGGAGTGGGCTCGATCATGGGAAGCGTTACAGCGGCTGTGATCAACCGGATTAATTTTCCATTGCTTGCCATTCCTGAAAAATACATTTTCATTGGCGAAGAGAACATCAAGAACCTGCTTTATGTAACTGATTTTGATGAATCGGACTTTGCAACCTTGAAAAGCCTGATGAGTTTTACTGATCAATTGGGACTGGAGATTCATTGTGTACACATTGGTGACGACCCCAAGGCCTGGGATAAGGTAAAAATGGAAGGTCTGATGACCTATTTCAACAAGGCCTATGGCAAAACACAGGTTACTTACAGTTTTATCAGCCAGAAAAACCTGCTCGACGATTTGGATCAGCTGATACAGGAAAGAACCATTAATATAGTTTCGCTTACCGCTCGGCGCCAAAGCATTGTTGATAAGCTGTTCAAACCCAATATCACCAAAAAGCTGTTTTATCACACCGGCATTCCGCTGCTGGTATTTCATTGAGGCTTGTAAACAACCGCCTTATTGGTTCTGCCGTCAATTTCAACCTTCAGCGGTTTTTCGAAGCTTATGTGCCTGAAGAAAGGCGTTTCGTCATGTGCCTGCAATGTGTCGAGATAAGAAACGTCAAATATTCCGTCATTCAGAAAGTGGTTGACAGTCAGGTAGCCGACTCCGAAAGTGGTCAGGTTGTGGAAGAAGTGCGTTCCCTGGCTTGGATCGACTCTGAAATGTTCAAGTCCTGATTCCACAATGATCCGGGCTGCGGATATGTGAGCCCATTTTATGGGTATTCCCAACCACGGGTCACTTGATCCCCAGCGTCCCGGGCCGATCAGGATGTATTGCCGCTGTTCTGCTATGAATTTCTCGTTGATTTTTTCGAGTTCGCGGGCTATATCCTGACTTTTAGAAGCATTAAAAGCAGTGGGCTTTACATACATTATGTCGCGGATGTTGTTATATATTCCGTTTCCCAGCGCTTTTTCAGAGTATATAATTACATCATCCGCAATGATGTTGTCGATACTGAAATTGATGCTTTGTTCATTCACAACAATGGGCCTGATTTGCAGGAGGTTGAATGTTTGCAACGCAGTTCCTTCCTGATTGGCATCAATGGCAAATTCAATCTCAACCGGTTTGTTCATGGCCTGATGCCCCAGGTGGAGCAGGTTGTCGAGGATTTCGGCCAACGGGTATTTGCCGTGCGCTAGTATATTTGAAAAAGTAATAATCTTCCTGCCCGGGTGGTCTATACTGTCGCTGATGGTGTTGTTCTGGTGGTCGTATGCTGATGCGACCATTTGAATTGTTCCGTCAGCCAGGGCATCCTGTATTTCAAGTTTCATCAGGTTGACACTATCGTCGGGGGAAGGCACAAATTTGTCGGGATTCATGTCAAGTGCATAGAAATATTTCTGTGTTGATTTAACTGCCAGTTCGGGGTTGGACAGTTGCATGATCTTCCGGGGGTATTTTGGTGAAAACCGGAGGCCTATACTGCCTTCGGCAATCAGCTTGCCCAGTCCGAATGCAATGGTGGCTATTCCGTCGGTTGGTTTTTCGGGAGGCAGGGGATAAAAATTGATGGACCGGGCAACACCTGAAATGATCGGGTAAAACCTGTTGCCATATTGCCTGCCGCAAACCTCCTGGATGATAATGCCCATTTTCTCTTCGTCGATCAGGTTGGAAGTCGCCATGGCATACGCCTTGCTGGCTTTAAAGAACACTGATGCATACACGCATTTGATGGCATTCTCGAGCATGCGTATGGCAAGCGCTTTAACCGGCACAACCGGTATCATGTAAGTATTGTATATTCCGGCAAAGGGCTGGTAATAGGAATCCTCGAGTTTGCTGGATGATCTGATGGCAATGGGGTTGCTGGCCTGCAGGATGATGGTTCCCAGGTCCTGGTATATATGCTCGGGCAAACGGGCATTAACGAATGCCTTGAGAATTTTTTCATCACTGATACCCGAAACAGCCAACAGGTACAGGTTATTTTCCTGCATGAACTCGTCAAATACTTCGGTGCTGAGGACAACAGTGTGCGGAACCGCTATTTTGACATCCGGAAATTTCTGAAAGAAATCGCTGTTATTCAGGAAACTGTTGAAGAAAGCCAGCCCCCTGGCTTTGCCCCCTATTGAGCCTTCGCCAATCCTCGAGAATCCGACATATTCGTCATACAAATGCCGGTCGAATTCTGCTATGACTCCCTTGGCTTTACTGGTACGGAAGCTCGAAATAGCACGGTAGATGTATTTTCTCACATCTTCAAGCGATTTGAAGTCCTCCAGTTTGGCCGGTTTAAAAATCTGGGCAATGGGGAAGAGTGCTCTGGCATTCAGCCATT
>CAZLLD010000043.1:0-33223 GCA_964560225.1 uncultured Bacteroidales bacterium | reverse complement strand
GACCCCCGCCAGCGGGGGATATCGCTATGTTCAGCGTTAACCACTATGATTTGAAATGTTATTTAAGCCGGAAGGAATGAGAGGATTGAATTTTGAAGTTTGCTATGAATATTCGAGGGCTGATGCGGGGCTATTAAACATAATAACTCGCGGATGCTGTTTTAACAATGATATAATCGTTTTGAAACAAACATCCTGTTTCGCGGATAGGGCTACTGTGTGAGAAATACAAAGGGACTCATTGCTGAGTCCCTTTGTATTTTCTGAGTTTGGGTAATCCGACTTGAACGGACGACAACTTGCACCCCATGCAAGTAATGTATTATTATTTACCGGATTCGCTTGCTTCAATAACAGCCTTGAAAGCCGGTTTTGGATTCAACTGGCCATCAAACAAAAGTGCACCTTGTCCAAAACGCCACGACCGGGTATCGCTGATACCCCATAAAGTTACGCGATCAATGACGTCTGCGTGACGTAAGAAAATTTCGAACAACTTTCTGTATACCTCAGCCTGTTTTTCATAGTTTTCCTGCGGGATGGTCCTGTCGCCCTGACGTACACCGAAGGCGCCACTGTTATCACCTGTTGCTGTTACGTCGAGTTCCGTAATAGCAACCCTCAGTCCCAGAGATGCATAGTTCTCGATGGCCTTTTCGACATCGTCGAGGTTGGTGTCCAGGTGCCAGTGTCCCTGAATACCCACACCCGTTATCGGGGCTCCTTCGGCAATAAGGCGTTTAAGCAGCACCATGGAACTGGCGTGTTTGCCTTTGTTTGCAACTGCGCCTTGTTCGATGTTGTAGTCGTTGTAATATAGTTGTGCATTGGGATCGGCTTCATGCGCCCATTTGAAAGCAAGGGTCAGAACTTCCGGTCCTACAACCTGATACCAGCTGAATGTCCGCAGGTTCTCAGTTGTACAGTCTCCACTGTCGGCAATCGATTCATTGAACACGTCCCAACCAATGATGCGTCCTTTGTAGCGTCCTACCACGGTTTTGATATGTTTCTCCAAACGGTCCAATGCGACTTCGCGGCTCGCCATCTCGCCCTTAATGCTGCGACGCCACATTTCGTCCATTGAGGGGCGTGGTGCATTCGGATCCCAGCCTGCCCCAGGTCTTCTGGCCGGTTGAGGTTCTTCAGTTTCCGGATTCACTGCCTGGAAGAACCAGGGTGCCGTTTGTGCATGCCAACCCAGGGTATGTCCCCAAACCTTGACCCCGTTTTTCTGACACCAATCGACCAAAGTATCGGCAATTGTAAAGTTGTACCTGCCTTCCGAAGGATGGATCGGTTGAGGTTTCATGCAGTTTTCCGGTGTAAGGATATCGTACTGCGATTTTACATTGGCTAATTCGGCCTCAGAAAGCCCTCTCAAATCACTAGCAGTTCCCATGAGGAATTTCTTGGCATATGCCTCTTTCAGCGTCTTCTGTGGTACCGTTTTGGTATTGTCCTGACCGTATGCAGTGACACCCAGTGCCACAATCAGAAAAAAGATCGTAATATACTTTTTGATGAGCATAATTTATTTTTTTGATTGTTTTATGAATATTTTACAGCATAAATATACTGTTTTCGATCTGATAAATTTGTTTTTGTTGGGTATTTTGTGAAATTCAAAGCACACCAAATAATCCATTTCATTTTTTTCTGATTAGCCTTTGTGTAGCAGGCAAGCTTTCCTGCTGTTCGAGCACTAACACGTCATTGCTAGGAAGGAGGTAAGACAACCGAAGCAATCTCTTGCGGAACTAGCTATCCTGTCAGACTGATATTATTTTCTATCAGGTTTAAAACCTGGTTCATAATACCGGTTTTTTCCTTTTGTGTCGCCTCCCATTGACTGGTAGATAGCTTCTTCAGGACAGAAATTGACACACCGCATACATTGTTCGCAGGTTGATGTCCAGACCGGCTTTTTGTTTATCATTTGAATGCTTCGGGTAGGGCAGATCCTTGCACATGTTCTGCATCCGTTGCAGCTGTCATATACTTTAAACGTGCGCCACATGTTTTGTAATCCGACGTACTTAAAAAGCCAATAATCCTTATAAAACCGAAAGCGGGTGTATCGTTTCGGATAATTGAAACGGTGGTAGTTCTTTATTCCGGCCAGTAGTTCACTGGCTGATTTCGTTGCCACTTCAACGCCACTCCTTATAATCTCAAGGGCCTCGGCTTTTGATGGCGGAAAGGGTGGAACAGGAGATGTAATCCAATTAATGGGCATTTGGATTACCCGTGTATAAATAATGTCACAGTTTTTCTTCCGTAAAATCCGTTCACATTCTTTCACTGCGAAACCTGATTCATCTGAATCGCCGGCCGTGATCAACACAAATACTTTTTGAGGGGTAACGAACTTATTCAATGCTTTCAGATACTTGCGGCAAATACGGGGTATTCCAAAAGCATAAACCGGAAAACAAAATCCCAGCAAATCTGAATTGGGCAAGTTGGGTTTATTTAATGCTATTTCGGAGATTTTTACCATGTGTCCGTTGCTGATGAAAACATCCCTGCATGTTTCCAGAATCCTTAGGGAGTTACCGGTTCCTGAAAAATATCTTAATTCAATATTCATGTGAATTGTTGCTGAAACGGTTATTAGGTTTTCAGGTAAATATATGAAATGATTTTCATGGTTTTTTGGTATACCCCTGCTAAGTTGAAAACTTCGCCGAGCGGGGAATGCCCATAATGCTGAATAAACAAAGCATTTTCTTCAAATCGTCAGTTCTAATTTTGAAGGAATAATACCGATAGTAATAATACAATATCAAATGCAGAAATTCAGCTTCAGTCAAAACATTTTCAACCTGGAATCTGCTATTGATTCACTTCAGCAGGAGGGCAACTGATTCCTAACTGGTCAAGGATCTCTAGCTGGTTAGCTATCATTTCCCCACTGACTATCTTCCCATCCTTTACCGTATTGATCCACACCTCTTTCCATTTCAGTTTTTTCCCTGTTGGCGCCAGACCTTTAAATGGCCTTCCAGAAAACTCGCCCTGGTGGGTTACCGTTATTGTGCCAATGGTAATCACGGTATCTCCTTTGGCAAGCATGATCTCCACGGCGTTGTGATAATCGGGGAATGCCTTTCGGAATTCCGAATGGACTTTCCTGTATTCTTCAAAATCCTTTTGGTTGAGAACAGAACCAACCTTTTCGTACCAGTCAGGTTGGTTTAATCCGTTTACAAAACTTTGAATAACTTCCTTGTTCTTATTTTCAACAGCCGCTTTAAGGGCTTCCGGGGAATCCTTCTGGTTTGTCCTGCAGGAAAAACTGGCAACCAGAATAACCAGGATCATGATTTTTATTTTCATAGTTCAGCATTTTGGTTAAGCAAAAAGAATATTAGGAAAAGGATTCAGTATTTTCCA
Organism: uncultured Bacteroidales bacterium; assembly: GCA_964560225.1. Taxonomy (GTDB): domain Bacteria; phylum Bacteroidota; class Bacteroidia; order Bacteroidales; family UBA10428; genus UBA5072. The sequence goes on along the minus strand of CAZLLD010000043.1, from coordinate 29,824 downwards.
GCAGTAATTCATATGTACCAATCATTTAAGTTTCCATTACCCACTTGTTCTGGCAGTATTCATGTCCCTGCATCAATGTCTTTTCCCTGTAAAATTTAAGTTTTGGATTGTAAGCTTTTGCATATGGATAATCCTGGTAACAGACGCAGGCATATCCGATATCGGCAGCATCGGCTTCCCTGAAGGTTTTCGCTAATAAACATTCGGTGGTATTCATTTCAAGTATATGTTCGTCGCAATAAATAAAATCTAAAGTATTACGTAGTTTGTAAAAATCGTTGGCAGCTTCCTTCAACTGGTTTGTAAATGCAATAAGTGTTCGTTCACTATAATCCGTATCCGCTTCTTTCTCATTTTCATACAACATTTCGGAAGATTGTCTCAACATCGCGAGGAATTGTTCTTTACCGATCTGTTTCATCAGGTTTTTCATAGCGGGAATGAAGCATAACCCGAATGCAAAATCATAAACCTCCTGCATGGTCATACCTGCATCGGTGTTGAATTTATGCGGCTGGTTCATGGCCAACTGCCTGATTTCCTGTTCTGATCCGAAAAGATTGGTCGCTGTAAGACAGCAAAAAGCACAGGAGGAGAATGTTCCTTTTATAAATTTTCTCCTGTCCATTCCGGTGGATACATTGTCCTTCATCATTTTTATACTTTCTAATCAAGCCTGAGAATTCATTTTTAGTATAAGTTACAACAGTAAAAATCTAAAGTCAATATTTCCCTGAAGAAAAGTGATTTCAAACCCAACAGGCAGGGTACAAGCCGTCCCGGGTTACAGGGAACCCTGCTGATCCTCCGGTTAAGCGAAGTTTGTAACCATAGCCGTCAACTTAATCCTTTGATAAATTGCTTACGCCCTTACAGGGCTTGGATTTTACTGCCTACCAAATACGAAGGGCTTCGCCCTGCGCTAGTGCTTGCGCCCTTTCAGGGCTCAAATAGGAGTATAATTCCATGCCCTGAAAGGGCATAAGCAAATAGCACAGGGCGAAGCCCTGTGTAAAAGTCAACACATTGAATATAAGCCCTGAAAGGGCGTAAGCATTTCTTAAGTTGACGGCTATGGTTTGTAACTTCGCTTCACTATATTGTAGTCTTAAACTACAATATCAACCTTCGGTTCATTATAAAAGCCTAAAATGTCATTTGAATGGCAGTTAAAAACTACATTTTAAAAGCGACGAAGTCAGGAGACTTCGCCGAGCGGGGGCAAAGTTCCGGTTGAATGCTGACGATGTACAGCAAATCCCCAGCATGACTATCCAAACTTTTACTTTTTAATGAAAATCATCTTCTTCGTTTCAACAAAACCACTGCTTGCTTTCAACTGATAAAAATACGTCCCGCTTTCAACCCTGGCGCCACAGGCGTTTGTTCCGTCCCACTGAACGGTATATGTTCCGGCAGGTTTTTGTTCGTCTACAAGCGTGATAACTTCCTTACCCATATAATCGAATATTTTCAGCGACGTTGCGTACAACATCTCAGAACCTTCATCCGGCAAGCAATATTGTATTATTGTTGATTGATTAAAAGGGTTGGGATAGTTTTTGGATGAACCCAAATCCTTTTCTAAAAGATTATGATTTGTTTCCATTGCCGTGGTAACTCCATATTCATCTGCTCCAATATCAATTCCTGCACCCTGAGGTCGCACATCGCCATCAATATCCGAGGTTAATCCGGATACATTGATTCCCTTGTCAACTATAGCAGCTACCGCACTTTTTAATCTTAAATTTCCTGCAGCCGGAGCAATAAACCAACCTGATTGCGCCTGGGTAACATTGTTCGAAACCCGGGAGGCGGTAGCTCCGTCTCTTGACCGTATCAGTTTATTCGTCAGATTATTTACCAGGGATATTCCGCTGGTAGACGAAAATCTGTATTCAATGGCATTCGCATAATTATTATCAAAGAATATGGTATTGTTGTATACCTGAACATCCGTTGCCGATTGCAGATCAATACCAACATCCGCATAGATGCCCGAATTGCTGTGAAAAATCATGTTATTCCTGATGATTCCGCCTGTATGGGTGGAATTTCCCATCCCGAATCCAATTCCCCTGTCACAATCAATGATTACATTATTTTCAACCAGGGTATTTCTTGAATCACTCCAGAAATGAATGGCATGTTCTGCAATGGAATTTGACGGGCTTGCAATGTATTTAAATGTGTTGTTTCTTACAACCCAGTTATGAGCTTTATGACAATCGATCCCGCCGATATAATACTGGGGGCCTACTCCGGCAGTATATTCAAACAGGCAGTTTTCAACATGTCCGTCACGGGAAACATATTCAGGATGCTCTTCACTTTTTACAGATTTGAGCATTTGCTCGCCTGTATCGACGAAGCGAACATTGTTAACTGTCAAATAGGATCTGTTTAACTGTAACTGGATCGCATGTTGTGAAATTTTTCCTATGGTAATGTCCCTGACTGTAAAATGATCGGCATCAACATTGAAAATATGCGTAACTCCGCCATTCATGCCTTTCCCGTATATGCATACGTTGTTGCGCTTACCAGATACACTTCTGATGGTAAGATTGGGTTGGGAAATCCATAACATGCCCGAAATGGTATAGGTTCCGTCTTCAAGCAATATTTCCGTTACTGTGCCGCTATTGGCTGATGCAATAGCATTGGTTAATTGCGAAACGGTGCTTACAGTTACTGTTTGAGCCCCAATTGCAATGGGTACCAGCAGTAAGATCCATAGTATGTTCACCTTAATAATTTGACTTGCTGCTAACATTATTAATTTTTTATCTTAAACGTCAAATATAGTCAGAATGATATGCTGATGCACGGCAATATTTTGGGTATTATCCGGAATTGCCTGTATGGCAACCAGTGGGGGCTGTTATGCACAGCCTGCAGGCAGGCAGGTGCCTTTTCTCAGAGGCGGATTGCGCTACTTCGAAAGTGTTGCAGCAGTAATATATCTCAACAATAGACAATAAGGCAAGTGCTTATGCTATTCAAAGAAATTAACCTGCCTACAGGAAGGCAAGGAACAGAGTTCACAAATTTGCACTGCTTACTCATAAGCACCGTGGGTGGGCCCGACAAAACGCAGAGGGCGTGCCGGGACTAGCCGGGGGTTCGTTTTGTCTTGATTTTTCTTGTTTCGTTCTTTGCATCAAGGCAAAGAATGAAATGGGGCTTCGGGGCAAAGCCCCGGCGGCGTGATTACGATGTGTAGCAATTCCACCCCCTGACCCCCGCCAGCGGGGGACATTGCTATGTTCAAATGTTGGTGAATACTTCGGATGGCAGCGGGGAATAGCGAAGTCCAGTTTAGCTATACTTCACCGGCCTGTGGCAGGGTTTCAATTACGCTGTCTGATATTTTAATGTAATGATTGCATCGCGTGCCGCCCATTAAAAGGGTCTCACCCATGGTAACTTCTACTTCTTTTCCCAGCAGCTTTTCAAATATGGCTTTCTGATGCCCGGCACAGCAAAGATGACACCAATTTGGATTTTTTGATGTGTTGGCCATAGGACATACACATGCTTCCCGTTTGATTCCAACTATGGTAATGAGATTTTTTTCTTCTTCAAACCAGGCTTTTTCCTGCCATTTATCAAATGTGGGCAGTTCCTGCAGGTATTTTTCCAGATCTCCCTTATAATCTTCAGCTTTTTTCACCGAACCCCAATGTTCCGCACATTGGCCACCGAATTGCTGATAGATTTCTTTCAATTTTTCATGTGGTAATGCTTCACTCAATATTTCATACATGACCGCATGCCTTTCCACATAGTAATTCATCATGTATTTAAGACGTTTCACTTCATCAGTGTCGTCTGAAGCAATCGCTTCGGTTGTGCTGAATAAAGCCAGTGAGGCTGCACACAGACCACTGCCTTTCAGAAATTTTCTGCGTTTTAAAAGGGTTTCCGGGTTCATGGTTGTTTTTTTAACGGGTTCGCAATAGGTCAAATCAGGAAAACTATTGAAACAAGGTACAACATTTCTGCCACACCAAACATTCGAATTTCATTAATTATTGTGACAGGTCATTAGGTGCGGCCCATTGCCGGCAGGCTAAGGATACATATTGGTAATATTTTTTCACTTGTACATGCTTACTTCAATATTATTGCAATTAAGGCTGAACGAAGCGATGTCCCCCGCTGGCGGGGGCCAGGGGGTGGACTTACATGAATTCATTTTGTTTTTCGTGTTAACTTAATATTCGAAAATTTATAAATATTGAGTATTGGTAGCATGCGATAATCCACCCCCAGCCCCCGCCAGCGGGGGATAACGCATTTTCAAAACTCATCTCAAATTATTGAAGTTTGTGCCTTGCTCTATAGGATAATTTCTCAGCCTGACGGCTTTGTGCACAGCCAGAACCGAGATTTGGGTTTGCAAGAAAAGATTTACCGGACATACTCTTCTTAAATACTTCAAAAAATTTTCAAAAAATCTGCGAAATCAGCTTCAACTGCGTTAACCTGCCTTCGCTGAAGCTCCGGCAGGCAAGTCTGCGAGAAAAGTTTTGCGAGAAAGGTTCTGCGAGAAATTACTGGCTGGAAAAAATGGATTGATTGGACGAAAAAGACTAACTTTCCAATAACAAAAGTATGTTAAGACAATCATCTCTAAGTGAACGTAAACGAAATGGATTCCCATAAAAAAAATAACACCACCCGGAGAAAGTTTATCAAAGGGTTAGCCGGAGCCGCTGCCTTTGGTTGTGCCTGTCATTCATTGGATTCTTTGGCACTCTCATCATCGGATAAAATCAAAGACGGCACGGGTAATGAACACCTGGCTGCTGCATGCGGAACCTATTGCGGGGCCTGTCCCGCTTACCTTGCCAAACACAGCTATGAGGAGGAAGTAAACATGAGATTGCAAAAGAGATCATCATACCAACCAACGAATGCTGTGAAAGGGATTCCCGATCCGCGCTGGATGGATGGCCTGCTATGCGACGGCTGTTGCAGTGGCGGTATGCTGGCTGCCCATTGCCAAAACTGCGCTATAAGGAAATGCGCAGCAGGTAAGCAGCCTGATTCCCGTTGTGCCGGATGTGAAGAGTTACCCTGCCACCGCATTACGAATTTAATCAATATGGGAGGCTATCTGCACCGCAAAGAATACCTGCCCAACCTTGCAAAAATTAGTGAGATGGGTGTTCAGGAATGGGTTCAATACGAAGAAGCCCGCTGGCGTTGTCCCCAGTGTGGACTGCCTATGAGCTGGTACGACGCCGAATGCGTCAGGTGTGGGGAACCCAGGTCGAAGGAATTGTTTGCATTGACCTAAGTTTGAAATGGGGTTGTCTGACAGGCAACGAAGTTGTGATACTACACCCGTCAACTTAAGGGATTATCTTGGTGAATTATTTTTCGGGGTTTCACCCCTTAGCAATTTAAGATTAATCAACATGTAATAAATCTACATGTTACTTAAACGGATCGCTTTGGTCGCGAGACTTCGCCGAACAGGGATGAGTGGAAGTAAATCACACTTCGACAGGCTCAGTGTGACTGGCGTTGTCATACAGAGCCTGCCTAGCCGGCAGGCAGGCCGGTCGAAGTGCGACGAGTAGCATCTGTAATAGGGTGGCGTTTATTCTGTAATTTTAAAAGCAATAGCAGGCATATTTCTTACAGTGCCATCAGGACCTTTACATTTGATATCCTGAAAATATACCGAACTGCCATCACTGGTTTTTGCAATGATCTCCTTCTGTTTCTCGGTAATTGTATTTGAATTTGATTTTTGTTCATATACAACCCCATCTTTAAGGGTCATTACGTTGAATTCCACAACATCAAAACTAATGTCAAAATCAAGATCCATAACTACAACAACACCACTGGCATTTAAGAGTTCCTGTTTGGTAATATTCCCTCCCGTCTTCCCGGCAACTGCTATTGCCGGTTCAGGTACCGGTTTTACCCGAAAAGAGGTTTTCTGAATCTCTCTCCCCTTGCTGCTAACAGTAACAATAGCGGTGCCAAGTCGTTTGGGCTGGATAATAAATTCTCCATTTTCCCCTGTAATAATTCCGTTATCTATAGTTGTGGTTAAATCACGGGCATCATACCCGGAAGCCGCAATTTTTACAGGATTGTCAACCCCAAGATAAAGTACATTCATCTTCACGGGTTCAACTGCAGTAACAACATTCGGTTTGTTCTTTCCATTAACACAGGCAACACCTAAAAAAAGTACAGTTGCCAATGGAATCAAAGCTAAAAGCCTTAACTTTGAATGTTGATTCAATTTGATTTTAGTCATCATGATCATTCGTTTTTTAATTAATGAATGGTTAAAACCTGAAGAAAGGCAGATGAGTCTTTCTTCTGCTGCTTGATTAACAAGGAGTGCCTGGTACCTGAGCTTGTCGGTCCCGGTACTGAGTACTCCTTCATCTGCAAGATATTCATGCACCAATTCCAGGGAATTTCTCATCATCCAGACAAACGGATTGAACCACATTACGGCCGATAATAATTCAATCAGCAATAAGTCAATGGAATGATATTGGGATGCGTGAATGCTTTCGTGTGCCAGTATTTCCTTGCTTTCCACCGACTGTAAATAATTGCGGGGAACAAAAGTCCATTTAAAAAACGTGAACGGACTTTCAATTTTATCCGTTAATAATGCTGTAGTTCTGCCTTCCCTGATTTTTTCACAATGGTAAAACAAGTAAAGGATTTTGATGAGATGAGTCAGTAAGCGCAATCCCAAAAATGATAATCCTATTAAATAGATTGTCATCAGGAGAGATTTCATATTCCAATTGTGCCCGTTATCGGGATTAACTATTGGTTGAGAAATCATTGGCTCATGGACCTGTGCGATGGTATTATTTGCTTCAGGATATATTTCTTCAGTGGTCCTTATGTTTGGTGACAGATCCAGGCTGATACGAAAGGTAGAAAAAGGCATGAGCACTGATAATACTATGGAGATGAGCAGAAAGTATCTCAGGTGATGCAACTGGGTTTGATTTCTTTGAAAAACCAGATAGCCTAAATAAGAAATGCTTAAGCAAAGTGATGAAATAAGAATATACCGGATGAATGGTTCCATGTTATTTGGTTTTACTGCTTATTTCCTGATCAATCATCTTTTTTAACTCTTCTAACTCATTAATTGATAAATCCTTATTCTTAACGAAAAAGGATACCATTTGATTTAATGAGCCATTGAAGAAACCTTTTGCAGCGTCTTTTAAAAGATGCTTTGCATAATTGTTTTCTGATATCAGCGGGTAATAAACATTGGTTTTGCCAAATGTTTTGTGAGAGACATACTCTTTCTTTTCAAGAACTTTGATCACCGTAGCCACTGTAGTATAGGCAGGTTTGGGTTCCGACAGAACATCGAGTATATCACTTACAGCACCTTCTTTGATTCGCCATAGTGCCTTTAAAATCTCCTCCTGGGCTTTGGTTATTTCTCTCATGAATCGTATTTTGAAACAAATATACTATAAATATTTGTTAAAAACTATAAATATAGTAAGAAGTTCACAAATATTTTTTGAATATATGAAATGGTGCTTCGGGCAAAGTCCCGTACGCGTGCTGACGATTTACAGCTAATACGGTCCGGATGAAGCGGGAATACGGTATTTTGAACAGGCAAAGCCTGTAGACATAGATTCGACTTAGGCACAGCCCACAGCCGTCAACTTAAGGATGCATATTGTTGATATTCTCTCATTTTTACGCAGTTACTTCAATATTATTGCGATTAAGGCTGAACGAATCGATGTCCCCCGCTGGCCTTGCTTTGCCGAAGCGGCTACGCGAAGGCGCAGCGGGGGCAGGGGGTGGACTTACATGAATAGATGCAATTGTTAGCACTAAGAAAGATATTCCAGAAATTTATTTGTAGTTAACTCGAGAGCGCTCTATAATCCTCCCCCAGCCCCCTCCAGAGGGGGATAGCGCATTTTCAAAACTCATCTCAAATTAATAAAGTTAGTGCCTTGCTCTATAGAATAATTTCTTAAGTTGACGGCTATGGTCTGGAGACTTCGCCAAGCGGGGAGTTCAGCAAAGCTAAACTTCGCTTAACAGGGGACATCGCCAAACAAGGGCTCACATGCTTGTTGCATTTGGTTTATGCTATTCATTGCCGCAATAACATTCTATATTTTTCCCAATCTCATATGCCTTCATCAGGTGTTTTTCTTTAACTTTATCTATATTCAGGGTTCCCCCCAGAATCAACATATGTTTGTTTTCAAACCTTGCTCCAAGCCGGTCATCAATCATTACTTTGCGCATGCTTTCCGCAATTCCAATCTCATCCAGGAATTCGTTAGGATGACCGGCAGTACACAAAACCATTCCTAATTTTTGTTTTTTCATGGCAATCCGTTTATTGCCTTCAACATCATAGCCATAGGCATATCCCACGGAGTAAACCCGGTCAAACCAGCCTTTTAATTTGGCAGGGCAATCACTCCACCAAACCGGATAAACAAAAATGATACAATCTGATTGCTGAATTTTTTCCTGCTCTGTGAATACGTCGTCTGGTATTGCATTTTCAACCTTTGCCAATCCTTCTCTTTCATACTCTTCCTCGCTCATGTCCGATTGAAAATCCATCTCATACAAATCCGATACAAGTATTTTGTGGTTTGCAATTTTTAAACCGTTCAACAGTTGACTGAAAACCTGATATGTAAATGACTTCTTACTGGGATGGCAGTATACGATTAAAACGTTCATTGAAAGTTTATTTCTTCTACGCGAAAATCTCCTGCCAATATAATCAAAATGTCAAAAAGGCAACGGGCATAATTCATATGTCAATGCCATAATGCTGGGTCTTAAGATACCCCGATCGGTCAGCTGAAGCGCGGGATTGAATTGTTTAATGTATAAGGGTCTTTATCTTTTTAATTCTTCTATTTGTTGTTTTGCATACGTCTTTGCCTGATCGTCCCCATATTTGACAGTCTTTTCATAATACTCAATTGCTTTTGGCTTGTCTCCTTTCAGCTTATATGCGTGAGCAATATTTGATAAAACAATATAATCTTCGGGATTAATATTCTCTGCTCTTAACAAAGGTTCTAAACCCTTGTCATATTCCCCGGTTATCAAATAAGTAACCGAGAGGTTTGATAAACTTTCAATATGATCCGGGTAGCGGGTCAAAATCGCATTCGCTATCTCACGCATATTCACCAGCAGGTCATCATTTTCGGTATTGTATAATTGAACCTGATAATCCTGAATTGATGAAAGAAAAAAGTTTTTACCATCCGGTTGTTCTTTATTGTTTGTCCAGGTCCATTGGTTATCATTAATGGAAGAATACTCAATAGCCTTTATAATTTCTTTTGTGAAGGAATTCCAGTCTTTAATTTGTCCAAGAACATAAATCTTGCCAAATCTCATATCCAGCCTGTTCGGGTAGAGAGCAATACCTTCACTGATTATTTCCAGTCCCTTTTTAAGATATGAATTACTATAATTAATCTTGCTGCCAATAAATCCGGCATAATTTCCGGCACTATCCGAAAATGACAAATGCTTTTCTCCTTTTGGCGGCTCTCCTGCCGAAATTATTATTATTTCATCTTTGCTTTTATTGAAATAGTAATTGAAGGACGATGTAAACAACTCCGGATCTTTTGGATTTGCTTTCTCCCATTCTTTTAGCGTTTTCAATTGATTAACTGAGTCGTTGGAATGAAAATATTTTTGAAAATCTTCCTGGTAGTTTTGGGCGGCACCTGGCTTAAAAATAAGTCCAATGAAAAGTAATCCTACAATCTTCTTCATGGGTTTTCATTTTTGTGTGAATTGACAGAGGCATTGCTCCGGCAACTGAATCCGCAGTAAAAAAGAAAATAATAAATTTTCCATGCGGTTATGGTTCAAGAAATATGGTTATTTGTCAGTAATTGTCATCTCATTAAACATGGTCATCAGTATGGTCATCCCACTATCTTTAACAGACACAATACCCTTAATTTCCTGATTTATTTTTGATTCAATTACCCATCCTGAGGATACATCCACCTTAATATCTGAAAGCATGGTTCCGGATAAGTCATACTTCATAAGCATTCCGTTTGATTCTTTATATTCATCTTTATTTAGTGGAGTAATTATTGTGTTTCCTTTTATCAACGCATATTCCGGCGTGAGTTCTTCAAATGAGTATTCAGTAGCCATGTTGGCTGCTACTGTCGATTCCATGTTCGTGCTTACATTCCATTTATCACCTAAATTTACAGGGAATTCCGGATAAATTGCTGTTGACATTTCTAAATTACCCTTAAATGCCTTGTCTCCGTATGCACTATTTACCTGGGCCAGTACTTGTTCCTTTTGGGCATCGGTAAGTTGGTCAAACTGACTTAGAACTGATTTCCAGAGTTCATCCATCTTTTTTACTTCCAATACCTTACCTGTCTTGCTTATTACAAACTCAAACGGCACATTCGTCATTTTATTCAGAAAGGTCGACATGATGTCATTTACGTTTTCAATCTCAGAATTATACTCCATTGTCCCTTGCGGTAGATTCATTTTCATACTGAGTTTTTCGTATTTCGATTCCATATCATAGCCCGTCTCGTTAAAAGATATTACAGTGTATGTCATGGTCCCTGATATATCCATGAGCATTTCAATTTTCTGTCCATTAAACTCTTGAATAACTTTGACTTTAGAATTAAAAACCTGCCTGTAATCTTTTCCTTTTTCTAAATTTAACTTCAGGTCTACTTTTTGGGCTTTACCAGTCATTAAAATGAATGATGCCAGGAGCAACAGCAATAAATTTTTCATTTTATAAAATATTTAGGATTTATTTAAACACAACTTTCAATGCTTATAGTCTTATTTGTCTTCATTATTCGATGTTTGGTGTCAGATGCCTGCCGGCAGGTTGCATATTACCTGTTGTCAGGCATTGTTTTATTTCATTAATATCGCGAGCAGGACTCTGCTATAAGAGCCAATCCATCTTACCCACAAGCCTGTTCGGCATTTTCCTTTTTTGAACGAGTGAACTTGATGCTTTGGACTCTTTCATCTGAAGGTTAAATATAAAGGTTTTATGAATAGGTTATTCGGGGAATTGTATAAAATGAGGCAGGCGGGAGGCGGCGGGTTAGTCCACCCCAACCCCGCCAGCGGGCGACATCGCTATGTTCAAAGGTTGGTGAGTACTTCGGATGGCGGCATGAAAGGTGGCGAAGTCAGGATATTTCGCCGAGCGGAGCAAATAAAAACAGATTACCGCGATCGTTGTCCCTCCTCCCTGCCTACCGGCCAGGCAGGCCTCGCAATGACGCGTTACAGTACCAGCAACTCACAGCTCGCAACTCGCAGCTCACAGCTCACAGCTGTTCCCCTTTTTCCAAACCCCGCACGGTGCCATCCCTCCCTGGTTATACAGGATCTCACGGTAATCTCTGCAGGGAAAGGCGATGAAATCGGCCAGCATGCCTGGCCTGAGGATGCCCCGGTCGGTCAGCTGCAACGCGGGGGCGGCGCGACAGGTGATGGCCGCCAGTGTTTCGGCCATGGTGAGCTTTTCATATACACCCAACAGCGCCGCCTGCATCAGCAGGTTGCCCATGGGCGCGGATCCCGGATTCCAGTCCGATGCAATCACCAGCGAGCCGCCGGCATCCAGTATTTTCCTGGCCGGCGCAAAGTCTGTGCCCAGTCCCATTGACGCCCCCGGCAAAGCCACCGGAATAACGCTGCTTTGGGTAAGGAGTTTCAGGTCTTTATCGGTGGTTGCCTCGAGGTGTTCGGCGCTGCCTGCGCCCATTTCCACCGCCAACCGCAGTCCGCCAGGAGAAAACTGGTCGGCATGCAACGTTACCATAAAACCAAGGGCTTTGGCGGCAGCCAGGTAAAACCGGGCTTCTTCAACTGTAAACGCCCCCTGATCCACATAAATATCTACCCGGTTGGCCAGTCCTTCGGCCTTTACCAGCGGCAACAGTTTTTCAACGACCATGCTGAGGTATTCTCTTCCCGTGCCGTCGAAATCCTTTGGTTTGATATGTGCGGCAAGGCACGTGGGCACCAGATCGGCACGGGTTTCCTCCGATGCCTGTTGTATGGCCCTGAGCATGGTGAGTTCCGATTCCACATCGAGCCCATACCCGCTTTTTACTTCCACGGTGGTGGTTCCGCCCTGCAGCATCCTGCCGGCTCTTTCTACTGTCAGCCGGGCCAGTTCTTCCTGAACGGCCTGGCGTGTATGGGTCACGGTACTCCATATGCCACCTCCCTGCGCGGCAATTTCAAGGTAACTCTTGCCGGCCAGGCGCATGGCATAATCTGCCGCCCTTGAACCGGCCCAGCAAATGTGGGTATGCACATCCACAAAACCGGGGATCACAGAGCAGGGGATATTTACAGGTTCAGTTGTTGCTACCAGACTTTTGAGCTCGCGAAAACTACCTACAGATTCAATCACCGAACCGTTAACCAATATACCCGCATCTGCAATGATATCCAACTGGTTATCTGAAAGTGGACCTTTGCCGGGCAGCTGATCCATGGTGAGCAATTGTTTAAAAGGACCGATTAATTTAAACATGGTGTATTCTCCTATGTGTATGTGCAAATAGGTAATTTCAAACGATGTCTTGGAATAATTCTCTTGATTTTTGGAAATACATATTAAATATAAACAAAATGCTTGGCGTAGTTTGAAACTACGCCCTACATAATTCTTATTATAATATATATTTTTCTTTATTTTTTATGGCTTCGTCATACCCGGCATCGGCATGGCGGTATATGCCCATGGCCGGGTCGTTATGCAACACGCGATGCAGACACGTTGCAGCCCGGTCTGTTCCGTCGGCCACCACCACCATGCCGGCATGTTGCGAATATCCGATTCCCACACCACCGCCATGGTGAAATGACACCCAGGTGGCGCCACCGCTGGTGTTGGCCATGAGATTGAGCAGTGGCCAGTCCGAAATGGCATCGCTGCCGTCTTTCATGCCCTCGGTTTCACGGTAAGGTGAGGCCACCGAACCGCAGTCGAGGTGGTCGCGCCCGATTACGATTGGCGCTTTCACCCGGCCTGTTTTTACCAGGTTATTGAACAGGAGCCCGGCTTTTTCCCGTTCTCCCATGCCCAGCCAGCAGATGCGCGAGGGCAGGCCCTGGAAGGCTATTTTCCTTCCGGCTTCATGGAGCCAGTGTGCCAGGTGCGTATTTTCGGGAAAGGCTTCCATCAGTGCTTCATCGGTAATGTGGATATCTTCGGGGTCACCCGACAGGGCAACCCAGCGGAAGGGTCCCTTGCCCTCGCAGAACAAGGGGCGGATGAATTCGGGTACAAATCCCTGGTAGCTGAATGAATCGGCGCAGCCTCCCTGCCGGGCAAATTCGCGCAGGTTGTTGCCGTAATCAAATACCACGCTGCCGCGTTTTTTCATCTCGAGCATGTAACCGACATGTCGTGCCATACTTTGCAATGAGCGTTTGCGGTAGGTTTCCGGATCGCTTTTGCGAAGCCCCAGGGCTTCTTCAAATGGTATGCCTGCAGGCACATAGCCGTTCAGCGGATCGTGGGCCGAGGTCTGGTCGGTGAGCGCATCGGGAATGATGCCATCACGCAGCAGGTATTCAAGTACATCACCGATATTACCTGTCAGTCCTACCGAAATGGCTTTGCGTTGTTCCCTGGCCTCGAGAATGAGCTTTCTGGCTTCGTCGTATGAGGTGGTCATCCGGTCGATATACCGGGTGTTCAGCCTCTTTTGAATCCGTTCGTGATCCACATCCACACCCAGAAAGGAATATCCGGCCATAGTGGCTGCCAGCGGCTGGGCGCCGCCCATGCCGCCCAGTCCGCCTGAAACCAGCAGTTTCCCTGCTGTATTTCCGTTGAAATATTTCCGTCCGCATTCGGCGAATGTTTCGTAGGTGCCCTGGAGGATGCCCTGGGTGCCGATGTATATCCAGCTGCCTGCGGTCATCTGGCCGTACATGATGAGCCCCCTTTCGCGGAGCTGGTTGAAGTATTCCCAGTTGGCCCAGGCAGGTACCAGGTTGCTGTTGGCAATGAGCACCCGGGGTGCTTCGGGGTGCGAGCGGATGATGCCCACCGGCTTACCCGACTGGATCAGCAGGCTCTGATCGTCTTTCAGGGTGAGCAGGTGGCGGATGATGTCGCGCACGGCTTCGGGGTTTCTGGCAGCCTGACCGGTTCCCCCGTAAACGATCAGGTGTCCGGGGTCTTCGGCGACTTCCGCGTTCAGGTTGTTGAGCAACATGCGCAGTGGCGCCTCGGTTTGCCACGAAAGGGCATGCAGCGTGTTTCCGGTGGGTGCGCAGTAATCCGGATGGCTCGCGTACCTTTCAATAAATTCCGAATACTTCATGGTCGTTGTTTTTGAAGTCGATATTTTTTTCGGCTGCCAGTGTGCCGGTGAGTCGTGTCAGCTCGTGCTGCCGGATCATCTGAACAGCTGTGGCAATAAAATCGCCCAGGTAGACATCACTGTCGATATGCGGAATCTGGGTCCGCACATGGGCATGACAGGCATCAATAAGCGGCCCGGATTTCAGCGGTTTCCGGAAATCGAACCCCTGTGCGGCACAGAAGAGCTCAATCCCCTGTATCTTTTCCAGGTTTTCAACGATCTGAAGGGCTTTCCGGACGCTGATAGAACCCATGCTCACGTGATCTTCCTGACCCAGTGAAGTGGGAATGCTGTCGGCGCTGGCCGGAAAACAAAGCGATTTGTTTTCACTCACCAGCGCTGCCGTGGTATATTGCGGAATCATGAAGCCCGAGTTCAGTCCGGTCTCCTTCATGAGCAGCTTGGGGAGGCCTTCAATGGTGTCCATGAGCGACAGGTAAATGCGGCGGTCGGCTATATTTCCCAGTTCTGCTGCCGCCACAGCAGCATAGTCAACGGGCAGTGCAATGGGTTGCCCGTGGAAATTGCCGCCGCTCACAGCCTTTCCCTTGTTAAATACAATGGGATTGTCGGTTACCGAATTCAGCTCGGTGGTCAGTATTTGCTTCAGGTGCAGAAAGGCATTTCGTGATGCGCCGTGCACCTGTGGTATGCAACGAAGCGAGTAGGGATCCTGCACGCGGTGGCAATTGCGGTGCGATTCCACAATTTCCGAGTTGGCAGTAAGCAGGCGCATGCGGGCGGCCACGTATTGTGTGCCTTCATAGGGACGGAGCTGGTGCAGGGCCTCATCGAAGGTTTTTACCGATCCGAGCATGGCTTCGAGGTTCATGGCAGCAATGATGTCGGCATGGTCGAGGCAGTTCTGAAGGCGCTCGAGAAATTTTACCGCATGGGCCGCCATAAACTGTGTGCCGTTGATCAGGGCAAGGCCTTCTTTGGGCCCCAGCACAATCGGACTGAGGTTATACCCCTTCAGTGCCGATTCAGCCGGGGCAATCTTGCCCTTAACCGTAACCTGACCGTACCCGATCAGGGGCAGAAACAAGTGGGCCAGGGGAGCCAGGTCACCCGATGCACCTACCGATCCCTGTGAGGGAACGCATGGAGTGATGTGCTCATCAATGTGCCAGAGAATGCGGTTGAGGGTATGAAATGAAATGCCTGAAAAGCCAAAGGCCAGGGAGTGCACTTTAAGGATCAGCATCAGCCGGCTGATCTCTTCGGGGATGTAGTCGCCCACCCCCACGGCATGACTCAGCAACAGGTTGAGCTGGAGCCTTCGGGTGTCATCACCGGAGATCTGCGTGGTGCAGAGCGGTCCGAAGCCGGTATTGATGCCATATACCGATTCCGATCCGGCCACAATGTCTTCCACAGCATTGCGGTTATTTCGAATTTTGTCAATCACCGCGGGTGTCAGTTCGCCCTGCAGGGTGCCCCGGCAAAGTTCCAATGCCAGGCCTGGCGTCATGCGGTCGATGCCATAGCGAAATTTCATCATAGGGCTTTTAGTAAATTTAGTTTAAAGTTGTGTGATTTGCCGGTTGAATGAAACATGAATTTTGTGCATCCAAATTATGAATTGCCATTGAGTTAAAACATGACTTTTTGCGGTATGTATGGGCTCGATATACTGCCAAATATCATAATCCGGTATGGCTAAAAATCACTAACTTTTCAGTGTATTATGAGTTACTTTGTTATTGTTCACTTTCAAAAGAAGTAATCTATGGCTACGAAAAACGTCATTATCATTGGTGCTGCAGGCAGAGATTTTCACAATTTCAACACCTGTTTCAGGGACAATCCCGATTATTGTGTAGTTGCCTTTACGGCAGCGCAAATTCCGGATATTGCCGGACGCAAATACCCGGCCGAACTTTCCGGAAAGCTCTATCCCGGGGGTATACCGATATATGCCGAATCGGACCTGGAGAAGCTGATCAAAGAGCTGAAGGTGGATGAATGTGTTTTTTCATACAGTGATATTCCCTATACCCGTGTGATGCACATTGGTGCGCGTGTGAATGCAGCCGGGGCCGATTTTAAACTGCTGGGAACAGGCCAGAGCATGCTGAAAAGCAACAAGCCGGTCATAGCGGTTGGTGCAGTGCGCACCGGCTGCGGCAAATCGCAGACTTCGCGGCGTGTGATTGAGATTCTCATGAAAATGGGGTTGAAAGTAGTTGCCGTACGGCACCCCATGCCTTACGGAAATTTGGCCGAACAAAAGGTGCAGCGTTATGCCACACTGGATGATCTGGTAAAGCATAAATGTACCATTGAAGAAATGGAGGAGTATGAACCCCATGTGGCACGCGGTAACGTGATTTATGCCGGGGTGGATTACCAGGCCATACTGACTGCTGCCGAGAAAGATCCTGACGGTTGCGACGTAATCTTGTGGGATGGCGGCAACAACGATTTTCCGTTTTACAAACCCGACCTTACCATTACCGTCACCGATCCGCACCGGGCAGGGCATGAGCTTTCCTATTACCCCGGTGAGATCACGTTGCGGCTGGCTGATGTGGTGGTGATCAATAAAATTGACACTTCTGCTCCCGAACATATTCAAACCGTGCGCCAGAACATCACTGCTGTTAACCCGACAGCACTGGTTGTTGATGCAGCCTCACCCCTTACACTTGACAAGCCCGAGAGCATCAGGGGTAAGCGGTGTCTGGCCATTGAAGACGGACCAACTCTCACACACGGAGAGATGAAACTGGGTGCCGGCACGGTAGCCGCCATGAAATGGGGAGCCAGTGAGCTGGTTGACCCAAGAGATTATGCCGTGGGTAAAATAAAAGAAACTTTCGAAACCTATCCCAACATAGGCACCCTGCTGCCAGCCATGGGCTATGGAAAACAACAGGTGGCCGATCTCGAGAAGACCATTAACGCCACACCCTGTGATGTGGTGGTGATTGGCACTCCCATTGATCTGAACCGGATTGTGAAGATCAACAAACCCACGGTGCGGGTGACCTATGAATTGCAGGAGATTGGTTCGCCCAACCTTCAGATGGTGCTGGAAGCATTTGTGAAGAAGATGAAAAAGTAGCCGTCAATACTGAGATTGCTTCACTTCGTTCGCAATGACGCGTCTTCGTTCGCTATGACACCACGAGTCATTGCGAGCGCAACGAAGTGGAGCGTGGCAATCTCTGCGAAGCAACTAACAATAGATTGCTTCGGTCGTGCCTCCCTCGCAATGACGCGTCTTCGTTCGCAATGACGTACCACCAGTCATTGCATGCCTGTCTGCGGGTCGGTTTTCAGTTTCAGGTATTGTTGCACCATTTCAATCAATTGCTCCGGCTTGATTGGTTTTAACAGGTAATCGGTAAAGTCTGCTGCGTTGATGCGCGAAACATCATCCACCAGGGCATAGGCGGTTTGCGCGATGATGGGTATTTCGGGACGTATTTCGCGTATCAGCCTGGTGGCCTCAAATCCGTTCATCCCCGGCATTTTAAGGTCCATCAGGATCAAATCGACCGGTTGGCTGGTATTCGTACGGAAGAAGTCGGTTATTTCCGTTCCGCTCCGGAAACTGATGATGTTCACGTTCATTTTACTTAATATGCGGGTTAACAAAAACAGGTTGCTTTCGTCATCTTCCGCAATGGCAATGGAATAATTTTTCCGGTTTTTCTTTTGGAAATCACCCGCTATTTTTGAATCATCTGAAACCTCATTCATTTGTACCATTTTGTTGGGCAGGGTAAAATAGAAACAACTGCCCCGGCCGTGATCAGACTCGACCCACATATTGCCGCCAAGCGTATCGCACAGTTTCTTACAAATGGCCAAACCCAGGCCCGCTCCGGCATGAAATTTGTCAACATGGTCCTCAGCCTTCCAGAAGCGGTTAAAAATATGGGGCAGGTCTTTCTTTTTAAATCCGATTCCCGTATCCTTTACAAAAAAGGTAATATTATCAGGAGTCTCGGTTTTGCAGCCGATCTCAATGGTCCCTTTTGAGGTGAATTTCACTGAATTTGACAACAGGTTGCTTAAAATCTGCTTAAACCGTCCCCTGTCTGCATGAAGCACCAATTCACGATTGGCTTCAATCGTGGGCATCGTAATGGCAACCTTGCTCTTATCAATACCTGTGCTAAAAAAAGCAACAAGTTCAGCAATCAGCTGATAAACCGAAAAAGATTCCAGGCTTGATTCCAATTGCCCTGATTCAATTTTAGACAAGTCCAGAATGTTTTCAATGATGCGGAGTAACTGATAACCATTTGAGTTGATGATCTGATAATACTCATCCCGGTCTTCCCCGGATAATGAAGCGTCATTCAGTAATGAGGAGAATCCGATAATGGCATTGAGAGGTGTGCGGATCTCATGCGACATGTTGGCCAGAAAGGCTGATTTTAACCGGTCAGATTCCTCGGATTTTTCTTTTGCTTCCTGAAGTTCCTCGTGTGTGGCAATCAGGCGTTCATGAATTTCCTTGAGTTCGGTATTCATTTGATTTACCTGCTGACTGGTTTCCTCCAGCATGACATTTTTCTCCTTTATTTCATCGAGTTTCTGCAATACCAGTTCCTCGGCTGCCTTTCTTTGTCGGATTTTCAGATACATCATGACTACAATAACCAGGAGAAATCCAATCAATGCGATCAGTGCAAAAATAAACTTCAGGTATTTTAACAGTGTATCATGCGGTTTGTTAATGATTATGGCATCCTCAGGCAGATTCTTTATTGTGATACCATATCGCTCAAGAATTTTATGGTCGAAATAATACTTGTTTTCAGGTCTGACTATCCTTTCCGGAGGAACATAATCGGGAATATCGATGAACTTTAATGCCAGATTAGCAGCATCTCTGCCGTGCACGCTGCCTTTGATAAAAATGCCTCCCGCAATTCCTTTACCCAGAAGCGTTTCGCTTTCCATAAATACCGGAACCTTTGATTTTTGAATCACCTCTAAATTGACCAGTTCTGTATTGTAAGAATTTCCTTTCCTGTCCTGATGATAGTTGATCAGCCCTATGGCAGCACCTTTCTCAATATTACTTACTTCCATCAGCATGGAATCTAAAGAAAGACCTGAAAAATAAACAAACTGAAAACGGCCGGCATATTCAGGTTCAAGGTTTCTGACATACCTCATGTTGATCAGGCTGGTTGTGGTAATGCCGTCAGAAATGAAATACAGTTTTTTCAAATGAGGCATTACCCGGGCGATCAGATCAATTTCGGCCTTCAGGTCAATTCCGTCTAAAATTCCATAAAAGTTTGAGTTTTCAAAATGATAGTCACCGGGATTGTTAATGCCGCAAAACACTACAGGTACTCCGGGTATCAGGCTGTCAGCATATTCCATCATAAAATCAAGCGCATCATTGTCGCTCACTATGGCCACATTGAACTGGATATTGCGGTACTTATTTCTATAAAGATTGAATACGTCGTTGAACTGCGCTTTTTCAAAGCGTTTTGCGTCCAGGAACTCAATATAGAGTTGTACATCCCTGCGATGATTGAAAGCATTGAGAACTCCTGAAACCAGACTGTCAGACCAGGTATATGTTGTGGCATAGGAGCTGATATACAGCACGTAACTTGTATCAGGAACGTTTTTCTGAGATTGAATCCTATCCGGGAACACAAAAAGAAACATCAACACTGTGAGTATTGCTGCGTTCCTGGTCATTTGCTTTTGGTTTCGTTTCTCATCCATCATCACACACGTTCGGGGTATAAGAACTTTTTTACTTTATCAATTAGTAAGCCTGGCCTGATGGGTTTTGAAATATAGTCGTCAAATGGTGAAGATTTGATCTTGTTCACATCTTCAACCATAGCATATGCCGTTTGAGCAATGATGGGTATATTGGGTTCGATTTTCCGAATGTGGCCGGTAGCTGTATACCCGTCCATGCCGGGCATCTTGATGTCCATCAGTATCAGATCTACCTTCCGGTGTGAATTATCCTGAAAGAATCCAACAATTTTCTTTCCGTTTTTAAAGCTGATAATCTCCACCTTCAGCTTTTTCAGGATTCGGGTGAGGAGGTACAGGTTGTAGGTTTCGTCTTCTGCAATGGCAATGGTGAAGCCGTTCCAATTATGCGTGCCGGAGTCGGCCGGGCTTTCATGTATAGCTTTGGTATTTGTTTTCTTCACATATGAAACTGGAAATGCAAAATAAAAAGTAGAGCCAATTCCGGGAAGTGACTCAACCCGGATACTACCCCCCAGTGCTTCGATTAACCTTTTGGTTATTGACAACCCCAAGCCTGTGCCGGCATAAAACCGCTCACCCTGTTCGTTAGCCTTCCAAAACCTGTTGAATATATTCTCCAGATCTTTCTTTTCAATTCCAATACCCGGGTCTTTTACGAAGAAGGTGATTTTATCATGGACATCAAAATGATAACCGATTTGAATAATACCCTTTTTGGTGAACTTCACTGCATTTGACAGAAGGTTGCTGCAAATCTGTTTGAACCGCATGGGATCAGAATTCAACATGATGTTGCTTTTTTCATCGGGTATCGATAAACTGATGTCAACCTGGTCATCAACCTTACCCGGTTTGAAAGAATTCACCAGTTCAACAAGCAGGTCGTTGATTGAAAACGACTCCATGAATATTTTCAATTGACCGGCCTCAATCTTGGATAAATCAAGAATATCGTCGATTATGTGGAGCAGCAAATCACTGCTTGAAGTAATTATCCTGAAATATTCCTCCCGGTCCGCTGCAGTCATGGAGGCATCAGAGAGAAGTGAGGAGAACCCGATAACTGCGTTAAGGGGTGTACGGATTTCGTGCGACATGTTGGCCAGGAACGCTGATTTCAGTTTATCCGACTCTTCTGATTTTTCTCTGGCAAGAATTAGTTCTTCATTGGTCTTCGACAGATGCTCGTTGATTTCTTCCAATTCGGCATTCATTTCGTTCACCTGCATGTGTGCAAACTCCAGCTCCTCGTTTTTTCCCCTGATTTCTTCCAGTTTTTGCCGCAGCAGCTCTTCGGCTTTTTTTCTTCTGCTGATGTTCCTGAAAAGCAGCAGGATAATAAGCAATAACAGGCCAATTAACGCCAGCAGCAGGAAGATGTATTTCAGGTATTTGAAAAAGAATTGGGGTTTGTTAATGATGACAGAGCCTTCGGGGAGCAACTTTTTTGAAATGTTGAACCTCTTCATTACCTGGAAATCAAAAAAGGAGATTCCTTTTGGTGTTATTATTTGCCGGGTTGGACTATAATTCTTATTGTCGATAAATTTCAGCGTGAGTTCTGCAATTTCCCTGCCATGTAAGACCCCGTTATTGATAACACCTCCGGCCAGACCATTCCCCAATAAGGACTCAATGTCTGCGATTATCGGAACAGCAGCCCGCCGGGCTATTTCAAGGTTCGTAGCTTCCACATTAATTGGATTTCCCTGAACATCCTGGTAATAGTTGATCAATGCAATCGCATTTCCTTCCTCACATACAGATACAGCCTGCATCAATGAATCGGGGGCGTAATTATGCATGTATTCGAATTTCAGATGACTGGCGTACAAGGGCTCAATTTGCCTGATGACATCCAGGTTCGAAAGGCCTGTAGTACTATTATCAGTTATGAAATAGATCTTTTTGCAACCGGGGATCACTTTAATGATCAGGTCTATTTCTTCTTTCAGATCCACCTGATCGTGTATTCCGTAAAACTTTCCGTTTTTGAAACTGTACTTATCGGGATTGCTGATACCGCCAAAAATTCGGGGAATACCCGGCGCCAGACTGTCTCCATATTTCATAATAAAATCAAACGCATCCCGGTCGGTGGTGATTACGGCATCAAAACTGATTTCCCTGTATTTATTTGCATAAAATTTGAATAGTTGATCGAAATGCAGCTGCCCGAAACGTTTCGCGTCGAGGAATTCGGTGTAAAGCTGAATATCGCTGCGGTTTGAAAAAATGTCCTGAATTCCCGAAAAAACACTGTCCGTCCGGATATATCCCAGGGTGTAGGAATCTATATACAATACCTTGTGAGTCTCCGATTGAACATGCTGCGACTTTGCTTTCACGCACGGAAACATCAAAAAAACAAGGAATGCAAATGCAAGGTAAACAATTTTGCCCATTGTGATTGTGCATGATTTAACATTCGCCAAGCTTGGGATTAATTTAAGAAAAAAACCACAATTCCTGTATCTTTAGTGAAAATTTTGCCAACTTCAGAAACAAAACTAAATTTGGTATACCGTTGAACAAGATGATCTGTAGTAAAGAAGAAATCTTGAGGTTTTGAAAAGAATGTTCCGTTTTACAAAACGAAGTCCGTTAACGCACACGGAAACCTGCAGGCCTGTGGTGACTTATCATATAAAGAATTGCAGAAAGAATGTATGAAACAAGAAATAACGAGAAATAAAAGTTAACAGTTAACAATTATGAAAACTGAATTAAGATATGCCAATCACCCTGATGATTTCAGGAGTTATGACACCACGCGGATCCGCAAGGAATTTCTTATTGAAACGCTGTTTGTGTCTGGGGAGATTATGCTGACGTACAGTATGTATGATCGTTATATCGTAGGCGGCGCTATGCCAATGGACAAACCGTTGAAGCTTGAAGCGTTTGACGACCTGAAAGCTGCTGAATTTCTTGACCGCCGTGAGATGGGAATGATCAATGTGGGTGGTGATGCCGAAATTGTCGCCGGCGGAAATTCATACTCGCTGGGATATAAGGAAGCACTTTACCTGGGGAAGGGAACAACCGGCATTACATTCAGGTCGACTGACAAAAGCCGGCCGGCAAAATTATACATCAACTCGGCACCTGCTCACCATGCATTTCCTTGTAAGAAGATAACGTTTAAAGAAGCCATAGTGGCCGAAATGGGAAGTCTTGAATCGTCGAATCACCGCAAAATAAATAAATTATTGGTGAGTGGCGTGGTCGAAACCTGCGGGCTGCAAATGGGACTAACCACACTCAGCCCGGGCAGCGTTTGGAACACCATGCCGCCACATACGCATGGCCGGCGGATGGAGGCCTATTTTTATTTTGAAGTTCCGGCAGGACAAGCCATTTGCCACTTCATGGGCGAACCCGATGAAACACGACACATCTGGATGAAGAACGACCAGGCTGTTATATCTCCGTCATGGAGCATTCACAGCGCTGCCGGAACGGCCAATTACTCATTTATCTGGGGAATGACCGGAGAAAACCTCGATTACGGCGATATGGACATTCGTCAACCCGATCAACTAAAATAAACTATATACCATGATACAAGAGCTATTCGACCTCACCGGTAAAGTAGCCCTGGTAACCGGGGGAACACACGGAATCGGACTGGCCATTGGAATCCTATTGGGCAAGGCAGGAGCCAGGGTTTGTGTAAACGACCGCGACAAGGATAAATTGCAGGGCTGCCGTAAGGCTTTTGCTGCTGAAAACCTGAATGTATATACCCTGGTATTTGATGTGACTGATGAGAATGACGTCAACAGGGGCATTACAGAAATTGAGAAAAACGTGGGACCGGTGGATATACTGGTGAACAATGCAGGAATTATCAAACGAATTCCCATATTAGACATGCCTGTGGCAGATTTCAAACAGGTGATTGATGTGGACCTCATTGCACCACTCATCGTATCCAAAAGGGTTGTTCCCGGAATGATCCGGAAAAAACAGGGTAAAATAATCAACATGTGTTCCATGATGAGTATTTATGGCCGCAATACTGTTTCGGCTTATGCCTCGGCCAAGGGAGGTTTGAAACTTTTAACAGCTAACATGACCTGTGAATGGGCTAAGTACAACATCCAGATCAACGGCATCGGTCCGGGTTACATTGCCACCTCGCAAACTGCCCCTATCCGTGAGAATGGTCACCCGTTCAACGACCTGGTGATGACACGCACACCCGCCGGACGGTGGGGCGAGCCGAAAGATGTTGCCAATGCCGCCCTGTTTCTGGCATCAAAAGCCAGCGATTTCGTCAACGGACATATCCTGTTTGTGGATGGCGGAATACTGGCCAATTTCGGCTATGTGAAGGGCGAAAATGAGGTGGGGTAGGCGTGTTGTATTTGCATATTTATAAACCATTGTAATTAAACCCGGTAAAATGAAAACTTACAGAAACTCTTTACTCAGCCTGATCATTCTCTTTACTGCGATAGCAGGTTGCAGTAAGGATAAAGTATATGTTGTCAGCAATAGTGGCAGCGAACCGGTTACCGATTTGGCCTATGTGCTTGACCGGTCGGTGGTAAACAAGTATCTTGCTGATTCAACCACAGAGGTAAAACCCGGTGTGCGCGATGAGAACGGAACCTGGCTGCCATCGCAATGCGACGATGTGGATGGCGACGGCAAATGGGATGAGCTGGCCTTTCTGTGCAGCCTGAAAGCCGGTGAAAGCAAGAAGGTTGTTTTTGAAATTCCGGATTCCCTGCCCGAATTTCCCAAACGGACCAACATCAGGTTTGGCCGCATGACAAAGCCCTTTGAAGAAGTGACCGCCGACCTTCGCTTGAAAATAAACGTTATTACTACCCCGGAATACCAAATGGAAGGACCGGCCTGGGAAAACGATGTAATTGCTTTCCGTAACTACTACGATGCCCGCAACGGCATAGATATCTTCGGGAAATGTACGGCAGAAATGGTCATGGACAGTGTGGGTGTCAACGGCAGGGTATACCACACGCTGGCCGATTGGGGCATGGATATCCTGAAAGTGGGGAATTCACTTGGTGCTGGCGCCATTGCTATCGGAATAGGTGATTCGCTGTACCGCGTGGGTCCCTGCGAAGAAGGGAGATACCGGCACGTCAGCGAGGGACCGGTGCGTGCTCTGTTTGAACTTACCTATAAGAACGTGCCGGCAGGGAGCCGCCAGTATAATGTTATACACAGGATATCCATTTATGCCGGCGAGCATTTTTACCGCAGTGAAGTATGGGTTGACAACCTGCAGGGCGATGAGGAACTGGTTACCGGCATTGTGAACCTGCATGATGTGCCTGCCGACACCTTTGATTTGGGGAATATGAAGGTGATGTATTCTCTTGGAGCACAGGGTTACAGCGGAGAATGGCTGGGAATGGGCATTATGATGCCGGCAGAACAGTTCAGGGGATACCGTGAGGCAGATACCACTGGCAGCGGCATTGTCAACACCCATCTGGTTTCGCTTGCTTTGAGCAATGACAAGCCCACGGTTTATTCATTCCTGGCCGCCTGGGAAAACCGGGATGAGCAGGTAAAGAACAGCGATTATTTCATCAGCTTGCTGAAAAAGGCGGTTGGACGGCCGGTTTTTGAGAAGTAATACACCCGACGAAATAAAAAAGAGCGCAGTCGAATGGCCGGATTTGAAATAAATGAGCGCAGTCGGGAGACTGCGCTCTACAATGTGACCTAAATAATAGTGCTTTTAAATACCTGCAACCACCACCTTGTCGATGACCAGACTGGGGAAGCGGGCCTGGCTGTATATCCAGGGATCGTTGGCTACTTCAACCAGCCTATTCCAGAAGTTGAGATGGTTATCGGCAATGTTCATTTCGGCAATATTCTGAACAAACTGCCCCTTGTCGAACAGTTTACCGATAATGCCCACTGAAAAGTCACCCGTGGTTGAATTGGAATTGCCTCCGATATAATCGGTAACCAGGATGCAACGGCCGAGATCTTTGATGATCTCATCAACACTCCTTTGGCCGGGAGGGATGATCAGGTTGGTAATGGAGCCTGAGGTAGGTTCCCAGCCCAGCTTGCGGCTGTAGTACCAGTCGACCAGAAACTCGTTGACCTTTCCTTCAGCAATGAGATCACGCTTCCGGGTAGGGAATCCGTCACCGTCATATAACCTCGATCCCAGTCCTCTGGGAATAAACGGGTCTTCGTGAACGGTCAGTAGTTTACTGGCAAATTGCTGTCCCTTTTTATCGGCAAGGAACGATCTTTTCTGCTGGATGCTGCCGGCCGACATCGGACTCAGAAGTCCGTTCAAAACCCTTACTGCGCCCCGGTTTTCAAGAATTACCGGCAAGGTTTCGGTTGGCATTTTTTTACCTCCCACCAGGTCCAGTGTTCTTTGGGCAGCCTTTATGCCGATTTCCTGCAATGAGGGGAGATCGGCTTTGTAGCGGCAGCTTATGTAATGATATCCGTTGGGACGCCTGTCGCCTTCGTCCTGAATGGTCATGGATGCTCCAATGGAATAATTGGTGCCCTTGTTGAAGCCTTCAAATCCGTTACTGGTTTTGGTAAAATCCTCCCAGGTGTCATCATTTTCGCCGGCTTCAACAGATATTACTTTTTCTCCGCCGCTTTTCAGGCAGGCATCTTCAACTGCTTTTGCCATGGCATGCCGTTCTTCCGGAGTGAGTTTCCCGAAGTCGGGATCTGATATTTGCAGATCCATTGCAGCCCTTCCGCTGTAATACTTCGGGTCGGGCAGCGTGCGGAACGGATCTTCCTCCATGATCCGGGCATTGTCGATCAGATCGGTAATGAAGCCCTCCAGGGTTGATTTGCGAAAATCGGGAGTGGATTTGCTGGCATACCTGTTATTATAAAAAACCTCGAGATACAAGCCCTGTGTTGTTGCCTCTTTGATAATTTCAGGTTTCCTTTCGCGATAATTGATCTCTACGGATCTTCTTTTGGAGATATCTACTTTACATTCCTTTGCTCCGGCTTTCAATGTCTGGTCAATTACCCAACCGGCCAGTTCGCGGAATTCCTGTTGCTGATCTTTCCTGTAATTCATGACTGGCCTCCTTTCTGCTGGGTACCCCCAACGGTTAATGATTTTACCAAACAGGTGGGCATCCCGAATCCAACGGGCACACCCTGGCCATTTTTACCGCATTGTCCGGCACCTCCCTGGTGCATCACCAGGTCATTGGCAACCATGGTCATGTTGGCCAGCATCTTCGGTCCGTTGCCCATAATGTTCACATCCTTTATAGGGGCTGTGAGTTTGCCGTTTTCAATCAACCGGCCTTGTGAAACGTAAAAGGCAAAATCGCCTTCTCCGATTTTTACCTGTCCGTTACTCACATCTTCAACATAAATGCCGTTGCCTGCCTGTTTGATCACATCTTCAGGAGTAGCCTGTCCGCCCAGCATATAGGTATTCCGCATCCGTGGCATGGGATAATTCTGGAAATCCTGTCTGCGGCCGTTTCCTGTGGGTTTCACACCATAGTGTTTTGCCGAAATCCTGTCGTGTATATAGCTTGTAAGAATGCCGTTCTCAACCAGTATGGTTTTTTGCCCCGGAATGCCTTCATCGTCCATGTTAATACTCCCGGCCAGATTCATGTTGGTTCCATCGTCGATGATATTGATGAAGGGTTCTGCTACTTTTTTGCCCAGCATGGTGCTGTAAGTAGAAATGTTCTTGCGGTTGAAATCGGCTTCCATACCATGGCCAATGGCTTCATGAAGCAGAATGCCGGTGACTCCCGGACCCAGTACCACAGGTACTTCGCCTGCAGGAGGTTGAATGGCATCGAAAAGCTTCAGGGCATTGTGAACCGACATGGATGCTATTTCATCGAGAACTTTCTCGTTATAAAAAGAAAACTCACGGTTGCCGCCCAGGTTCCAGAATGCCTGTTCCCGTTTGCCGTTTCTTTCGGCAACTACTGAGGCATATAAAAAGCCTGAGGGGATCAGGTCTTCAGCCATTACCCCGTCGCTGGTAACAATCAGAATGCGCTTTACATTGTTGGAAAAGCCTGCGTTGACTTTCACAATTTCAGATGACAATGAAAAACACTTCTGATTCAGACTTTGAATCAAAGGCAGCTTTTCTTTGGCGGGATATCCGTTGAAATCGGGGCTCACCGGGTAGTAGTTCCCGACAACCGGCTTATTGAAAGACCCGCTTACTGTGGTTGCGCTCATGTTGCTGATGGTTGAGGCAGTTGCGGCTGCCGAGAGCATCGATTCCTCGGTAAGTTCCTGTGTGTAGCCATAACCAACCTGGTCGCCCTTGACTGTGCGGATACCTACACCCAGTGAGATATCGCCACTGGATTGGTTTACCTTGCCATCTTCGAGGCCCAGGTAATTAGATAAGGTGAATTCAAAATACAGGTCGGCAAAATCGCCTCCCTTGGAGAGTGCTTTGGCCAGTAATTTCTGGCAGAGTGCTTCATCAACTCCGAATTCCTTCAGAAAGTAACTGCCGGAAGTGTGGGTATCCAGCCAGGTACTTGCATCAAGTTTAGGGAGTAGAAAAAAGGTACCACCAGCCATGGCAGCACCTTTAAGGAATTTTCTCCGGTGTATGGGTTTCATTTTGAGTGATTAAAAAATCGATTATCTAAGTTATGCACATTTTCCCATAATCGGAATACCCGTGACAATTTGTAACATTATTTAACAAGAAATGACAGATGCTCCGGTCTGGCATTGTTTCAAAAACAGAGCGCAGAATGGTCTGACATTGCGAGGCCTGCCTGCCGGTTGGCACGACCGAGTATTGTGGCCGGTATTTAGCTTATAATCTATAGTTTATCCCAAGTCCAAGGTTTATATGACTGTATGGTAAACTCCTGTCCGTATTGGTGAACTTGTAGATCAGGGTTCCCCCTAATTTCACGTTAAATTTTAGTTTTTGTCCACCGATCCTGATAAATCCGACTGGTTCAAATAACAAACTTTCATCATGGTAGGTTTTATATGGCCCGGTCTCTGAAATCCAGTTGTAATAGTTTTTGTCAGTCAAGTTTGAATGTAAGTATCCTGTTTTTATTCCAAATCCTATTTCCAGGTTTGATAACTCGTTTGCTATTTTTCCATAATTTAACTGACCAAAATATAGTTGATAATCACCAAGTAAATTTCCCGGATTTGCATCTTTATAAGCATCTCCATATCCATACCCAAACCCGCCATATAATTCTAATACCCGGCTGTTTCCTATATTTTTGTATAGTCCGGTTGCTGCTTGAAAATAGTATTTATCCGAGCCAAAGCTTCCAAATCCTTGAATGGCAATTTTATCAGTTAATCCATAAGAAATCGTAGCATGAGCAGATGGAACTATTGAAACTCCGGCATCTATTCTCAAGTCATTTTTCTCGCTAATCAAGGGAACATCGGTTGTCTGTGTATGGTAAACAATACAACCTGACATCATTAGTGTAATCAGAAATCCCAAAGTTACTGCTCTATTCATGTGTGTAAGGTTTTTGTCAATATTGGCACAATTGCATGGAAAATTCACAGGGTATATTTTGCAATCAACCTTACAATTAAATCATTCAGCAGTTCTACTTCGTAATCGCCCACTGTGGCTTCGATGTGTTCTCCGCCAATGCCGCTGTCGTTGGTAATGAAAACATAGGTTC
>CAZLLD010000042.1:0-33680 GCA_964560225.1 uncultured Bacteroidales bacterium | reverse complement strand
TTTTATATATTACAAACTTATATATGCAAATATAATATATAAGATTCTTAAATATTAAGAAAAACTTGTTCTTTTTGACGAAAAAAATCTATTTTACCTAAGAGACTGGATATGATTGCGATATAGGCAAAGGTGGTGAAATAACCTTGTAGAATGATTTAATTAATGATATAACAACCAGATGCCGGAGGCATCTCATGTGTATAGAAAATCCGACAAATACGTAACCATCCGACCCCGACCGGGGTCGCATAATGTGCTGCCATACGCGGATTTCTATACACATGCAATCCCTCCGGGATCAGATACACGGAAGGATTCGTTAATTTGCCCCCTTAGATAGCGATTGTAGGGCAGACAGCGTTTCTATTTATTCAAACGATCTTAAGTCGAAAGTTAATTTATTTTACAGCTGATTCGCTGTAATTGATATCATAACCCTTTCCGGAAACTTTTAGTTTTAAACCGAATTTACTTTCGGTATTTACAGTACCTTTCACCTTACCCGATAATACATTCTTACTCAATTCATACATATCTTTAATTTTCGATAAGGTTTCCATGTTGTTATCATTAAAATGTCCCGGATATAAATACTTTACATTGTACGACTCCATTATTGATGTGATTCTATCGCACGTTGCAATAAAGGTTGAAAAATCCATGGAGAGTAATAACAGTCCTGTACCAAAAGAATCGCCACTAAAACCGTATCCTGCAGCCTTATCAACAAATGTTACAGAGCCCGGAGTATGTCCCGGTGTGTAAACGACTTCTATTTGCCTATCACCTAAATCAATGATCTCACGATCTCTCAAATACTTCACACTCCCCTTATAATTGCCCATCATTGCAGGAATTAACACGCTATCGGCCGGATTAATAAATACTTCCGAAAAACAATTAATGGATGGGCCGGTGTGATCAGGATGTACATGAGTAGCCACTACCATTACAGGCTTTTTTGTGATTGTTGCTACAATTTTGTCCAAATCTTTAATATCAGTACCCACATCTATCAGAAGCGCTTTGTCTTTTCCTTCGACAAGGTACAGGCTTTCGTGCCACATTTTATTTCCCGAACCAACCCATGTATAATCATCCAGTTGATGAAATACGACATCACTGTTACTGAATACTTCTTTTCCATTTACAATTAATTGACCTTGGGCAAACAAGGCAATTTGAAAAAAAATACTTAATGTTAAAGCACTTAAAATCTGTTTCATAATTAATATTTAAAAATAAAGATACGCTGTATAAAGTAGATTGGTAATGTCAAATTACGCCTGACGTATTGTTCTGAATATCACCACTGGTCGAATGAGAAGCCAACTATAAAAACGAACCGGTATATGACTTCGCTAATGGTATCAGTGAAATACCTTCAGGCGACACTGTTTACAAAGCTACAAGATTTCACACCATTCTTTCAGTTGTTTGGCCAAATTATAAGTGAATTCACGTATTTCGAACCGATAATTATTCCGACGGGATGGGCCCTTTGTTTTTATCGTATTTAAATCCCTGTACTTCGAGCATCTTTACCCCAAAACGCCTGCCAAGTTCACGCATCCCTGCCGTATTAAAGTGAAACTGATCAGGTATTCCCTTAACTCCAGCCGAAGAAATGATATAAGAATTGGGGATCTCTTTAAGCAGATTGGGTAAGATATTGGTATTAAAAGGATAACAAATCCCATGTTCTTCCTTGCTTTTTAATTCACCTGCAAGAAGCGGGACTCTTTCTGGTTGAAGATTCAGGTCATTCATCAGGTTGATGTAAATATCCCTGACCTTCTTAGGCCAATCAGGATCAGTAGAGTTGGATTCGCCCTGATGAATCAGGATGCCTTTAATAACGCCGTCTTTCTGTGCAATTCTGGCCATATCAACTAATCTCTGATAGGGATTTCCGTTGTATTGCTTGCAGATATTCTGCATCCACGTTTCTGCCGAGTCAAGATAGCTTTTAAAAGAATCTTTTCCCCAAAGTTCAATTTTAGCTCCTGCAACAGATACATTGATGACGCCTACACGGTATTTTTCGGGAAGGTTTGCTATCATGGTACGTCCAAACCAATCAACCGGACCCATATTATTTTCGGGGCGGTTAATGGGAGGTTCTGCCACATACCAATTACCCATTGTCCGGTTCAGTTTTGGATTATCAACTACTGCCATCATTTGGAAACGTTCATCAACAGGGTCTTTGTCCTGTTCTTCAGGTCGTGCACCCGCTTCCATATTTGATTGTCCGAAGCACAGGTAAATAAAAAACTTTTTATCGGGTTTCTTCTCATTTTGCGCCAGAATACTTAATGAAGTAATCAGGGCTAAAACAACAATCAGATTCAATTTTGCTTTCATGGTGGTTGTTATGCGTATTTTTTATTTGCTGTTTAAAGTAACAACTGTATTTGATTTTTTTGGGAAAGCATGTTTCCGGTATTTCACGCCAGTTTTCATTGGTTGTTATGATAAAAGATCAGATCTCATTGTATTTTAAAAACTACCGCAATATCATTAGGAATCTTACCCGGTTTCTTAATTTCAAGATAATCTGCACCTTGAGTCCACTTAATTTTTTCGGTGCTTCCCAGCATTTCTATTTTGGTTATTTTGGCATGATATATAGAAGTTCCAAGATTCTTTATTTGAATATTTTCTTCAGGTATTCCAAGGAGCGATACATAGAGAATATTTCCTTTTTGATTAAACCGGATATCTTTAGCTGTGAATTGAACCCTGCCTTCGTTAAAACCTTGTGCACGAATAGGATTTGAAGTTTCTGCTGAAGGTCCCTCTCCAAATACCTTCCATGGGCGGGTATCAAAGATACTCTCTTTATTAGTGTCCATCCATTTGGCAATTCCTTCAACCACGGCAATTTCTTTCTCATCAATTGTTCCGTCACCTCTTACCGGAATATTCAGCAGCATGTTACCGTTTTTGCTAACCACATCAATCAGCATCTGAATAACAGCTTTTGATGTCTTATAGCGGTTATTTTCATAGAGTGAAATATTATAATGCCAATCACCGATACATGAACAGGTTTGCCATGGTAAATCCTGAATTTTTTCAGGAGCACCGCGTTCCACATCCCATACCATACATTTTTTCTGCTCATCTGTGAGTATTTTCCCTAACAAAACTGCTTCCAGTTTGCCATTGTGTAACATCATGTTACTGTTATAATAATGAGCAGCAATCTTCAATCCGGCATCACTGATCTGATATAACGGAAGACCTGTGTCATCGAAATAAATCAGATCGGGATGAAACTGATTGATCATATCCATGGTACGATTATAAAATTTCTCAACGTATTCATGTGAGGGTGTGGCTACTCCGTTACCCCAGTTCCATTGACTATGAATCGTATTGATATTATCGCTTCCTTCGCTCATCGGGTGATTCTGGGCATATAATTCCCGGGTGTCCAGTCCTTCCCACCAGGTTCCCTTGCCATCTTCTTTCCTGAGTTTACCGTCATAAGGAATACCTGCTAATTGTCCTTCCTTATCTGATCTTTGTGAAGTTTCAAACCATGACCACGCATGGGCTGCATGAACGCTTAAACCAAAGGGTAAATTGTTTTTCTTTGCTGCAGCAGCCCATCCGCTGAGTATGTCTTTTTTGGGTCCGACGTTTACGGTATTCCACTCCTGGTATTTGCTGTTCCACATGTCAAGATTATCATGGTGGTTGGCCATTGCAAAAAAGTATTGAGCTCCGGCACGCTTATATATGGCAACCAGTTTCTCCGGATCCCACTTTTCAGCTTTCCAACTGTTAATTACTTCTTTGAAACCGGCATTTGAAGGATGACCGTAATGTTCCACATGCCACTTGTATTGAGGGCTTCCTTCATTATACATAAGACGGGCATACCAGTCGCCCTGACCCGGCTGGCATTGAGGACCCCAGTGTGCCCAAATGCCGAATTTGGCATTTCTATACCATTCGGGTGTTTTGTATTGTTTAAGTGATTCCCATGCAGGTTCAAACTTACCTTCAGCAATAGGTTCATTACCCGGTCTTACATTAACCTGAGGGGGTTGAACCAAATATTTATTTGGTTTTCCCGGAGTGGGTAAATCACTGACAATCTGAGTACCGCTCTCGTAATTCCCTTTTAAGGGTGAGGAAATGGTAATACCGCTTCCACTCACCTGCTTGCCTGCTTCATGCGCATATTTTAATGATGATGTAATTTTGATGGTATCAGCCGGGATAGAATTCATTCCAAAGCGACGACGTGCCGGGGAAATTGAAGTAATCACTGCTGTCTCGCTTTCCGTACCGGTATTAATGAAAATAGTCTGACCGGGAGTAAAACCTTCTGCGCTGGTAACAACAATGGATTTGGATCCGGCCTGAATAGCATTAGCTAAGATGGTACCGCCTGAAGTGCCGATATTCGATATAGTAATAGTTTCACTGTGTGAGCCTGATCCGATAATAATGTTCTGACCGTTATAAAAGCCTGCTACACTGTTAACTTTTATATTGTTTGAGCCGGCAACAGCAGGTCCCAATAGAGTGATTGAATTTTGCAGGAAGTAGTCACTGCAATTATTATCTGTATCACTACCATCTGGATAACGGCCAATGCTCTTATTGATTTCACCCGATGATGGGGCCATTGGCATAAAACCTCTGCCTGAACCTGGTACCACCACAATGCAACCTCCCTGCTTTTGGTCACCCTCAAGAGTGGCAATTTCAGGGCTGGGTATTGTTCCGTTGGCGCTTGAGTTGCTCTGCTGAGAGCCAAAAACCAGGGCATCTACCAGTGTCAGGCCGCTTTCATCCATTAGGGCTAAAGAGCCGGCTGTAGCAGAGAGAGGGGCACCATACCACAAATCGGGTGTAACATCGCCTTTATAACCATTAGGTATAGTGTTACTCAACACGACAGTACCCGGTTCATGCTTTTTATCCAATGCATTTTCAAGTGTTATGCCACTACCCAAAGCCTGCAATGCATCACCGCTTTTATGCTCATAACGTGTGGCAGGTGAGAAACTAATTCCCGTGCCGGGGCAGGAAACATCCACATCAATCATGTGGTCGAACTTAAGGGGTGCGGACAATTCCACTTCTCCTGCTTCGGTACTGATACCTTCCTGTCCAAAACCTCTTCCCACCGGAGCAGCCACCACCTTGATGAGGCGTTTTACCTTTACAGTTTCTTTACGGGCACCTGTACCTATTGTCAGTATATCACCGACAGTCATATTGGAATTAGCTGCCACCTTAATTTTTCTGTCTCCGGTTTTTACTGCAAACGATAGGTTTGTTTGCGTAGCGGCCTTGCCAACAGATGTAACAACAGCCTCTTCATACTTGCCTCCCATATCAATACCTATCTTTTGCCCAACCACAAAACCTGATGCGTTGGTAACAGGTAGGTTAGTTGATCCGGCAGGAATTGTAAGCCATGGACCTGTTGAAACAGGTACAAAAACTGTTGTCATAACAGATGCAGGAGTACCGATACTTTTTATTTTGCGTATCTCACCTCCGATATTTATTTGCTGTCCCTCCTGAAAGCCATCAACAGAAAGAACCTGGATAGTGGTTTCTCCCTCCTTAACAGAAGCAGCCAATCCGGAACCTGCTAATCCTAACAGATAAAAGCCTCGGGGTGCCAGTTTGGTATCGGAAGGAATAGTTGCCAGTTTTACAGAAGCCCATTCACTTCTTGTATTAATTAATGACCAGTTAGAAATATCAACTTCCTTGTCTGATGCATTGAAAAGTTCAATGAACTGGTTAGTGGGATTGGTGTTGGTACCTAGCCTGATTTCGTTAATCTTTACAGGAAGAACATTTCTTATTCTGGTTGCAGTGGAAACATTTTGTGTTCCTGTTTTCTTCGGGCTTTTCCATTCAGCTTTTGCCGTAAGGTAGCCTGCACCTGATGATAATGAAGATGTGATCCGAAATATTGCTTTTACACTTGAACCGGCAGCAATTGCATCAGTGAAAGTCTTTGAATTTTCATTTGTACCGGCAACCGCAGAGGTCCAACCTGCTGGAAGGAGCACACTCAGTTTAACGTCTGAAACAGGAATACCTGTTGTGTTTGTATAAGTTAGAGTAACTTCCTGTGATGTTTGAGGATAAAATGAGGTAATACGTGAAAGGCTTACCCCCGGAACATCATACTTTGCAGATACAATATTTGCCTGGACTGCATTAACAGCAGCCTCTGCCGGATATCCCGAAGTGATAATGCCTTCGTAAAAAGTACCGGCAGAACCATTTCCATTGTCACCGCCATTACCCATTTGAACAGCACCTTTCTGATGCATCGGATAGTAAAAATCATTCTCCTTTGATTCAGGGCGAATTCCTTTATAAAATATTTTCAACTGTCCTTCCTGGGCATTACCACCTCGTATTTCCCATTGATTTCCGCCTCCACCGTTAACCATTCCCGTCACAAAACGCCAGGAATCGATGGTGGGATTTTCAACATTCAACTTGGTGTTATATCCCGAAAAAAGTCCGGCCTCCATGTCCGACATAATCCAGGGGCCCTGACCACTTCCACGGCCCCATGCGGTTGATGTACCGAAGTACACAGTTGACATGGTGCCTCTGCCGACAGCCCTGCTGTTGGTAGATGTATTTCCATAGTTGAAACAGCATCCATTGTCAAAATGAGTACCATCAAAAACCATGTAAACTCCTTGAGGCTCGTCGTTGATTGAAAGTCCGACAGCATCATTATTGCGTAACCCCATACCAGGCATGATGTAGACTCCATAAACCTTATGCCCCATAATTGTAATCGGAGCCATGTCTGCAATAGGCAATGTGTTAAAACCGCCCTTTGCCGGTCCTTTGAATGTACCCGGAGGCGCCTGAACAAGGTGATTTTGATGTCCCGATTGGTCATAGATGGTAGTAATCCAGCAGAGCGTATTTGCACAGAAAGCATCCTGAGCTGCAGCATTGGCATAACCGCCCGGATCATCCTCTGTGGATGGAACAACTCCTATATCAAGGGTTTTGCCGTCCGATTGGCGCATTACCTGGTATAATGGCCCATTATAAGAAGCGAACAGTGCTCGGGTTGTGCTGTGAGCTGTAACACAGGGCGTTCCTGATTTTTTATATATGTCACATGGACCATCTGGTCTGGCCAATGAGGGACTGCTTCTAAATCCAGACATGGCAATAAACATCATCACCGATATGGGCAGTAAGAATGTTATTACCAGAATGCTTAAAAATCGATTTCTTTCTTTCATGATAAAATATTTTTCAAATATGAAGAAGAACTTTGTTATTTCAGGTGGCAATACCAAAACAATCTGTTGTATTATGGCAATGGCACATCCAGACTTTCCTGCAGCATCTTTACAAAATCATTTGTATTGTATACTTCCGGAATGATCCATCGGGAGCCATAAATTAGTTTGGGGACGCCTCCCTTTCCACTCTGGAGAGTTTGGCCGTAAATTATAATACAGGATTCCATATATTTTTCAATCCATGGATCGGAATAGCCAGAATCAAAACTTTCACGGCCAAGCAATTCTATTGCTTTTTCTTTTGCCGAGCTGAGACTTCTCGGATTCCACCTGTCACCCGATTCAAACGTGAACATCCAGTTTTCGAAGTCAGCAAAGATTTCACGTTTCGCAATCCATACTGTCAGACCAATCTTTGCCAGTTCACATGAATTTTTGAAAGCATCGTTATTCTGAGGTATATAAGGATTGCATTCAGAATTTAAAGGAACGGGACATAATGCAAATGCCAGTTGGCCATTGTACCGGTTGACAGCTTCATTCAACATAAAATGAATTTTCTGGCAATGTGAGCATTGATAGTCAAAAAGCACATTGACTTTATAAGGAGCGTCTGCAGAACCTAAAACCGGTGCATTGTGGTAATCAATAGCATAAAAATTTTCCTGTGAATCACCATTACTATAAGCTGTAGATGGTCTGAATCCACTCTGAAAAGCAGCCAGCAAGCCTGCCAGTATCAAACCAATAATTAAAAAACCAGTTGCCTGCAAAGGACGGATGATTTTTGAGAAAGACCGACTAATGATCAGAATTGACAAAATCAGACCGGTTCCGTGCAGACCCATGCAGTATGGACAAAAGGCTCCAATAATCCATTTTTGTAATATGGTAAACCATATCGCACTCCCGGCAATGGCCCCGGCAATTATTAACATCACCCTCCATGCCAGATTCCTGACAGCATTTTCAGTGGTGGGTCCAATAAAAAAGCCTGCAACAAGCAAAGCAAGATACAAACCGAGGGCCAAACCGCTTACAGGTAGTATGCCTGCAATTTCCGACCAGCGGCTATTAAGCACCTGGTCACATGAGCTTCCGGTGCCGCAACCAGCCATTGTACCATTTTGCAAATAATGCCAGCTAAGAATTGTGCTTAATACTATGGCCAACATGTTCAATCCCAGCAAAACAACACGCCAACGGGGCCATGATCTTTGAGGTATTACATTTTTATTAGCAGTCAAGTCTGATCCTCCTCATGATATAAATAAACTCCGCGGCATCTGATAGAGCCGCGGAGCAAATTAATACTCACATTAGTATGTTATTGTTCCCTTTCATTTCCTGGTAAACTCATTGGGTTCACCTGGTGTAGGAATGTTACTTGTTAATTGGGTACCAACACCATGCGGTTTGGTCAAGGGTGAAGCAAGTGTGATTCCACTGCCTGAAACCATCGTTCCGGCATTATGTGCTTTAATTAGTGGCACAGCAATGGTTATGGAATCAACAGGGGTAGTAGCACCCGGGCCAAAACGGCGTCTTGCGGGCTTTATTGATGCAATAATGGCTGATTCACTATTTGATCCATCGTCAATGGTAATTGTCTGACCAGTGTTAAAACCTTCGGAACCTGCAACCGGAATTACTTTTGCACCGGCTTTTATTGAAGAAGCCACTGTTGTGCCACCTGATGTTCCAATTACAGTTATAACACCACTTTCACTATTGGTACCTGAGTCAATGAAAATTCGTTGCCCAATGATAAGTCCTGCAACGCTGTTAACCTTTATATTATTTGAACCGGCAGATGAAGGAACGCTGATAGTGACAGAATTCTGAATAAGGAAATCACGGCAGTTAAAGTCACTGTCGAATCCGTCGGGAAAACGTCCGGCACTTTTGTCAGGCTGACTTGTAACAGGGGAAAATCTGAAACCCCGGCCTGCAACCGGTGAAGGAACAAAGCATCCGCTTTCTCCTGCTCCTGATGTAGCCTGATATCCTTCAGCTGCCCATGGATCTACCAACAAGCCATAGTTTAAGCCATCCACCACATTTCCAGAAGCATCGCGAAGTATCATATTACCTGCTTGAGCAGAAAGAGCCGGGCCTCCAAAATATTGATCAGGAACAACAGAACCCTGATAGCCTGCTGTGGTAACTTTCTTGTCAAGAACAACTGCGTTAATTGGATGGTCCATTTCCAGAGGTTGATCAAGTGTTATTCCGGTTCCAAGAGGCAATACCGGTTCGTTACTTGAATGATCAAAAGCAGCTGCAGGTTCAAAGCTAATACCTGTACCTCTGACACTGAAAGGCATGTTTGAAGCATGGTTGAATTTCAAAGGCTTTACTAAATCAAGTCCCGTACCTGGGTCTTCATTTTCTTTCAACGGACCATCAAAAGTGCTGCGAACTGATTTAGTACCTACACGTTTAACAGTGACTGTTTCAATACCATGACCTTTACTGTTGATGTCGAGTCTGATTTTGTCACCAACCGAAATATTTTCAACAGAGGATACTTTAATATTTTTTGCACCGGCTTTAGCATCAGCAGATAACCATGCTTGTGTACCAGGCTGACCTACTTTGGTAATTGTAACCACTTCGTATTTCTCAATAGCCTGAGAAACGGTGGGATACGTAGCGCCATATCCAATGGCCATTTTTTGGCCAACAACAAAACCGTCTGTACTTGTCACCGGTATGTTGGTTGAACCTTTAGGGATGGTAATAACGGGACCATCAGGTAGAGGCTGCCATAAGGTGGTGGAACTGCCAGGCTCGGGACGACCGCCAAAAGGAGACGGATTCTTTGGTTCACCTAACCCTGCAGCTGTACCAAGGCTGGTAATTTTACGTTTTTCAATATCAGAACCGCTGCCAATTTCAATAATATCGCCAACTGACATTCCTGCTGTACTCCTCACAAAAATAACCGATTCACCTTTTTTTGCCGGAACTGCCAGTCCCGAGTTAGATAATGCCAGCAGGTAAAAACCATGAGGTGGCAATTTTGTCCCCGACGGAATTTTTACGGATGAGAAAATAGGCATTTGTGCTGCATGATGAGTCAATGTCCAGTCAGAGATATTTACTTCACTTTCACCGGCATTATAAAGCTCAATAAATGAATCGGTTGAATTTCCGGAAGAACCGGAACTTATACGAAACTCATTAATTTTAACCGGATTGACATTACGTACTTTTTCAACGGCTGATTCGGATTGAGTAAGGTTACCTGCGGTATTGGTCCACGATGCCTTACCAACCAGGTCGCCATTAAAGGTTTCTGATCCGGATGTAACAGTAAAAGTTGCACTGACTGAAGCACCTGGAGGAACAGGACCTACGAATTTTTTGGAAGTTTCTTTTGAATTCAATACGACTGATTTCCATCCTGCAGGCACCGTAATACTGAGAGCAAGATCTTTCACAGGCGAACCGGTGGTATTTGTAAACGTTACAGTTGAGTTCTGCGAAGAGAGCGGAGAAAATGTCTGCAATCCCGGAGGTGTATCTTTGGCATTAGCCGGAGTAAGACTGAGAGGCTGAACATCATATTTAGCTGCCACAATATTGGCCTGTATTTTCTGATTGGTTTCCTTTGAAGGGAACGTTCCGGGGGCTGTCATTGCTGCTTCATAGAAAGTACCTTGTGAGCCCACGCTGTTATCACCGCCGTTTCCTAACAGAATAGCACCCTGCTTGCGCATAGGATCGTAGCTGCTTCTGTCGTTTATTATACGAGAGCCATCATACATAATTTGCAGATCACCTTGCTGAGCATCGCCTCCCATCGACCTCCAATGGTGTGGTTCTCCGTCGGCTGTTGCAGTAACAAAACGCCAGCTTATGCTTGGGATGTCAGGACAATATTTATCATCGGGAGAAGCATTGACACAACCGACAAGATTGTTTTCCTGGTCAGTCATAATCCAAGGACCCGGAGCCTGACCTCGATACCATGCGGTAGCATTTCCAAAGTATGTTGTTTCCATTGTACCATCACCATCATCGCGACTATCCGTCTCAGCGTTACCATAGTCATAGCAGCATCCTGAATTGTAATGATGGCCGCTGATAACCCAATACTGACCTTCGGCCTGATCATCTACTGCGGTACCTTTGGCATCATTCCAACGAAGTCCCATGCCCGGCTCTATAAATATACCATAAACCTTATGCCCCATAATGGTAATGGGAGCCATATCTGCTATGGGCAAATTGTTAAATCCTCCCATGGAAGGGCCACTGAATCCGCCACGAGGAGCCTGAACAAGGTGGTTACCTTTACCTGACTGATCATAAAGAATGGTGATCCAGCAATAGGTATTGGAACAGAATTCATCCTGCGCAGCTGCATTGGCATATCCGCCCGCATCACCCACACTTGATTGAACCACACCGATATCCATGGTTTTGCCATCTGACTGACGCATAACCTGGTACAACGGACCGTTATAAGCTGCATATAGCGCCCGTGTGCTGCTATGAGCTGCCACACATGGAGCCCCGTTGGCCGCATAAATATCACAAGGGCCTTCAGGTCGGGACATGGCAACATTTCGTTCGGCACCTGACATGGCTATTACCATCATTAATGTAACAGGCAGAACGAGCGCCAATGAAAGAATGACTAAAAAGCGATTTTTCTTTTTCATGTTAATTCTGATATTATTTATTGACTATAAGTATACCATGTGTAAAATTATCTATGGTTGCTTGGTTTGACTCTTAAAAATAGATTTATGATTCTATTTTTTGGATAAATCGATCCATTTACCGACCAAGGTGTGCTGTAAAACGACAAAATGGTTGATAATTTACAACATCTTTCCCTTATTGCAATACTTCTGAAGGAGATTTTCCAAAATGCTTTTTGAATGTAACGCCAAAATAGGTCAAACTGGTAAAACCACAACTTTCGCTCACTTCGGTAACCGAATACCTGCCAGTCTGAAGCATTTCCATTGCATGATTCAACCTCAGGGTTTTTATAAAATCCGTGGGAGATAAGCCAGTAAGCGACTTGATCTTTTTATAAAGTAACGAAGAACTGACATTCATTGCTGAAGCAAATTCCTCTTTATCAAATGAGGAGTTTGATATATTGATCCTTACAACCTCCAGAATTTTCTTGACAAACTTATCATTGGCTTCATTGGTAAATAGGATCTCATCGAAATTGCCATTAACTAATTTCACTGCTTTTTCTCTTACCAATTCCCTGTTTTGAATTATTGACCTGATTCTCTGAATTAAAATAACCATGTCAAATGGTTTGGTTAAATAATCATCAGCGCCTAATCCCAATCCTTTCAGTTGATCTGTTTTTTCAGAAAGCGCTGTGAGCAAAATAACCGGTATATGAGAGGTTTCAAAGGTTGCTTTTGTTAATCTGCACAGTTCAAATCCATCAATTTCAGGTAACATGACATCGGAAACAATGAGGTCAGGGCTATTTTTAATGATAAAATTCCAGGCATTCTTACCATCACTTGCTGTGTATACTTTAAAATAGTTACCAAGAGAACTTTTCATGAAATTCAGCAGGCTTTCATTATCCTCAACAACCAGTATTTTCATTGCCCCTGATGTCCGATCTGCCCCATCGGATTCTGATTGTCCGGAAATTTCATTGATTTCAGACATTCGTGATTGCACAACCGTCACCAAGGAATTATCGGAAATCGATTTATATGGAATATTAACCTGGAACGTTGATCCCTTATTTTCCTCACTTTCACAACTTATCTTGCCACTATGCATTGAAACATATTTTCTAACGAGTAACAAGCCCATTCCTGAACCAACTATTTTGGAATTGATTGCATTGTTACCTCTGAAAAATTCTTTGAATAGTTGTCGCTGGTCCTTTTTGCTTATACCAATTCCATTATCTTTTACAAAAAGACTCCAATTCTGTTTTCTGCACTTCAGTTCAATGTGAATCTTGCTGTTATTATTTGAATATTTTATGGCGTTAGTTATCAGATTATCAACAATTTTTTCCATTTTCTGATCGTCAAAAGCAGTCACATAACTTTCACAATCAGAATTAAATATCAGTTCAATTTTCTTGCTTTCAGCGTACGAAGAAAACAAGATACAGCGTTCTGATATGAATTTTACAACATCACTCATTGAAAGAGACAAGCGCTCCTTACCAATGTCAGCCTTCTGAAAATCCATCAAATTGGTAACAAACGATGAGAGTTGTCTGGCATGGGCAATTGCCAGATTTAAATAGTATTTACCCTGGTTGGACAATTCTTTTTCTTTAATTAATTCTTCTACAGGAGCTTTGATTAGTGTTAGAGAAGTTCTTATGTCATGTGCAGTATTGGTAAAAAACCGTACTTTTTCCTCAGTATGTTTCTGCTTTAACTTATTTATATAGTAAAGTAAATAAAGAAGAATGATACCGGCCGTTGCTGTTATAATAAGGATCCAGAACCAACCTGTTTTGTAAAAAGGAGGTGTTAATTTAATTGCTAAAAAGCGCTCAGCTAGTACATCAGATAAAGAATCATCAAACAGCTTTATTTTCAGGGTGAATTTTCCACTGGGAAGGTTTGTATACGTAACAATGCTGTTTTCAGAAGGAGAGGACCACTCATTATCGAAACCTTCAAGGATCCAGGAAAATTTTGAGCCTGTTCCTATAGAAAGTAACTCCAAGCTTATCGTATTTTGGGAATGTTTGAGTTTTATCGTCTGCAAACTATCAACAGGAGTATTAAGTGTAAATGATGGCATTTCTGTAACCGAGCGCCCGGAAACAGAAAGATTCTGAAAGAAAATCTTTCCTTGCGAAGAGGCATCAATCATATTTAAAGGATTGAAAAAAACCGCTCCGTTATTTGTACCCCCAGCCAATTGTCCATTTTTTAATTTATACAGTGCACATTTATTGTATGAAAA
This sequence comes from uncultured Bacteroidales bacterium, assembly GCA_964560225.1. Taxonomy (GTDB): domain Bacteria; phylum Bacteroidota; class Bacteroidia; order Bacteroidales; family UBA10428; genus UBA5072. The sequence goes on along the minus strand of CAZLLD010000042.1, from coordinate 19,470 downwards.
CTCTGAAAACGGTACTATGGATGAAAATGTAGATACGGTTTTATTAACAGGATCAAAACGACACAAACCACTTTCTGTGCCAATCCACAAACTCTTATTGCTAAAAACAATACTGTTGATAAAATCTGAAGGCAATCCGTTTTTAGAAGTATACTTTCTTAGTGTCCCCTTCTGATAATTGTATTCCAACAATCCCTGTCCACTTGTACAAACCCATATCACATCACCTGAAACAAGAATGTCCTGAATTTCATAACCGGGTAAAAGTCTTTTTATTTCCCCCGTTTCTTTGTCCAGTAACTTGATGCCATTGCTGGCTCCCAAAAGGATCTGGCCGGGATATAATTCAGCAAAAACACTAATTGGTACTTCCGGATATGTTTTGAATTTCTTTCCTTTTGACAAATAGCAGGGTAGTTTTCCATCTACACCGCCTATCCACAAATCACCCTGACTATCCTTAAAGATATCAAAAACATAATCGCTCACAGAATGAGATTTGTTATTATTCCCGGTAAGATGCTCCAATTCTCGCCCACTTTCTGCATCGAGAATATAGATCCCTGAAGAATAGCTTCCTGCCCATATTCTTCCTTCATTATCCTCGGCAAGACATAGAAACACTTGGGAATGAGTGATCTCATTAAAATAAAAGCTGTTCCATTTTTTGGTTTTAACATCCCACCGACTTATACCGTTGTTTGTAGCAAACCAGATGTTACCATTGCGATCTTCTAAAACATAATTGACATCGTTGTTTACCAATGAATTAGCATCATTAACTCTATGAACAATCTGATTTACCAGTGGAGAAGCCAGGTCATAATAAGACACCCCGCCACTGATGGTGCAAATCCAAACCCGTTTGCCTTTCTCACAAAATATATCATATACACCATTCCCTCTTAAGGAATAGGGATCATCTACATTTTCCTTGAAGACATTGAGCACCTTTAATCCATTTCTGTCAAGTTCCCACACACCTTGACCATCAACGCCAATTAATACAGTAGAATCTGAGTTTTCTTCTATGGCAAGAATGGGTTGTTTCGGAAATGATGAGGGATGGATTTCAGACAAAGTAGTAGTACTAAAATCAAAGCTGAATAGTCCGTTTGAATTAGTACCAATCCACAACCTGTTTTGGATTGTATCCTGAAAAAATGATGAAACAATAAATGGTTTTACGTTCTTGTTCTCAAATATGCACTTATTTTCCAACGAACTAATGTCTAACATCCAAAGCCCGTCAGATTTTGCAATGATCAACTGCTGTTCGGTATGCCAGGTAATTGAATATCTTTCCTTTGAAATCTCATGAATAAATGAGAGCTCCCCAGAATGATATTTATACAATCCGGTATTTAAAGCTATCCAGAAATCACCCTTATTGTCAATCAGCAAAGTATATGTATTGAAGAGGTCACTCTTAATGATTTTTCTCAAATTAACAACAAGTTCAAACCGGTCGTGAACCGGATTGTATGAGAATATCTGACCATTATTGGTAAAAGCGATCAGTTTTGAAGCGTTAGATGCCAATGATACGACAACTGCGCCTGAAGCCTCATAAGGCAATTGGTAAATACGATAATTGTTGTCTGTTAACCTGATAATACCTGTTTTTGAGGATGCCCATATAAACCCGTTTTCGTCTTTACAAATTGAATTAGCGACGCGAAAAGAGATACCAAAAGAATTGTTGACACTGTAAAATTTTACAGCGGAAACATCAGAAGTAAACGCAATAAAAAAAATAACTAACCCTAAAAATGAGTATTTTAAACAGATTTCTTTTTTCAAGATGTTCTCATATTGGTGTTTATCCCGGAGTAATTGACCATTATGCTGATATTTATGTCCCTCTGGATAATTCCATTTGGGAGGTCCTTATGCAAAGGAAGCATTGATCGTTAAAATATCAAAAACAATTCTCTATTTCTTAAAGATTCTCATGATGAGACCCACAAAACCCGACAGGTATTAGCCAGTTTTATTTTCTTGAATCACAAGTGATGCGTTAACTTTTGTAATTTTCTGCATTAACTTTATATTATATGTATTACCGACAATCTTGGATTTTTGATATAAATGTACCCACAATTGGAATATTTCCTCTTTAACCGCAGAGCGCCTGCCTGGCCGGTAGGCAGGGTTTAAGTATTGTAGATATTTGTCGAATATGTCCCTATACCGCGGAGCGGTTATGGAATTAAAAGATGAAATCTATTGTTTCCAAGACCATAACCGCTCCGCGGTATAAGGGCGCAAAAACAATTGGCTTTCTACAATACCAAATGCCCTCTGGGCAATTAATATAATTATCAATAAATAACCTCAATTTGTATTCATTGGTTGAACCCGTTTGTGATATATTTAGTTTCAAGACATTAAAAACCTGCAAGAACAATAGGACATAATTGACTATTATACTTATTTATAGTCATCAGTAATATTCTTGAATAATGTACTTTTGAGCAACTATCTAAACCAAAATCAATATGAAAGTAATCATCACAGGCACAACCGGAATGGTTGGCGAAGGGATTTTGCTCGAATGCCTTGACCTGCCACAAATTACCGAAATTTTAAGTGTGAGCCGGAAGCCAACAGGCATTACACATCCAAAACTAAAAGAGTATATTATATCTGATTTCCTGATGTTGCAGGAAGATGATGAAAAGCTGAAAGGCTATGATGCCTGTTTTTTTTGTGCCGGTGTCAGCAGCGTAGGCATGAAAGAAGACGAGTACCGCAGCATTACCTATGATACCACCCTGCATTTCGCAAAATGCCTGAAACCCAACCCAAATATGTCGTTCATATACGTGAGTGGCGGCGGAACCGACAGTACTGAAAAAGGTCGTATGGCCTGGGCACGTATCAAAGGCAAAACCGAAAACGATTTAATGAAGCTGCCTTTTAAACAGGCCTTTGGATATCGTATTGGTTTTCTGATAGCCCGTCCCGATCAGAAAAGGGTTTTAAGTTACTACAAGTACTTCGCCTGGCTGATACCGCTCATAAAACTGGTATTGCCTAATATTATCACAACGATGAAACAAGTGGCACTATCCATGATTTATGCCTCACAACACGGTTATCCTCAAAATGTGATTTATGTGAAGGATATCAAAGCCATGTCAAAATATGAGTAAGAGCAAAATTCTCGGTTTGGAAAGAAACGTGTTTTTCACCGGATTGACCAGTTTCTTTACCGACACTTCCATCAAGCTCATTTATAGCGTGATGCCGCTGTTCCTGTTATCAATAGGCGCATCAAAAACAGCCATTTCACTGATCGAGGGGATTGCAGAAAGTACGGCCTCCTTGCTAAAAGCCTTTTCGGGTTACTGGAGTGACAAAATCGGAAAAAACAAGCCCTTCCTGCTGATCGGGTATGGCATCACTGCCCTGGTCACGCCCCTGTATGCACTGGCCGGAAAACCCGTTCAGGTTTTATTCATCAGGTTTGCAGAGCGTGTTGGAAAAGGAATCCGTACAGCTCCCCGTGACAGTCTGATCAGTGGTTCGGTTCAAAACAATGAAACCGGTAAGAATTTCGGTTTTCACAAGGCCATGGACAACAGCGGCGCCATCATCGGTCCGATGGCTGCTTTCCTGTTACTATCGCTATTTCCGTTGAATTATAAGCACATCTTTCTGATCGCTACCATCCCGGCATTGCTGGGTGTGCTGACCATTGTCCTGTTTATTAAGGAAGCCAAAGTCCAAAGAAGTGAGAACCACCAGGTATTCCGCTTCAAGCAGCTTCCGCGGAAATTCTACTTCTTCCTGATCATCATTTTTGTTTTCACGCTTGGCAATTCCGCCGACGCACTCCTGCTGGTGAAAACTGCCGAAACGGGGATCGACAAATCCTATGTACCTTTTGTGTATATGATCTTCAATTCGGTGTCAGTATTCCTTGCCATTCCTGCCGGGAAGCTGTCTGACCGCATTGGTCGTGAAAAACTGATCATTGTGGGTTTTCTCATCTATGCAGTTGTTTATTTCCTGTTTGGCAGGTTCAACCAGATCGGTGTTTTCATACTCCTTTTTGTAATGTATGGCTTTTACAGCGCATTAACCGACGGAACACAAAAGGCACTGGTTTCCGATTTGGTCAGTAAGGAACTGAAGGGGACGGGTTTTGGCTTGTATCATGCGGTTTTGGGAGTAACCCTGTTGCCGGCAAGTTTAATAGCAGGTATATTGTACGATAAGGTCAATTCCAATGCGCCTTTTTATTTTGGCTCGGCCATGGCCTTTGCAGCCTGTTTGCTGATGGGCGGCTTTGTCATTTATGACAGGACTCAGGGAAGGAATGATGTCAAATGATCATTGCCATACGTCATACTTCGACAGGCTCAGTATGACATGAGACACCCTGAGCCGGCCTGAATTATCATTCCGGCAGACATGCTTTTCAAGGGGTGAATAGACATTTGACTTTTCTTAACTTTTTTTTCTATTGTTTATAGAACAATATCATTACTGAAACGTTTTAGCATTGATGATAAAGGGATTCTCCATATTCATTGCAGCGATCATACTCGCTTCCGGCATGCACCTTTCCTTAGCCAGTCACCTGTGCCAGGGCGAGGTGGTGGCTGTAAAAGTGTCGTTCTCCGGCAAACTGGCCGGATGTGGTATGGAGACACCGGTAAAAAGCTGCCCTGTTCATGAAGGCTTTGCGAAAAACTGCTGCCAGAACAAAATTGATTATCTCACTGTCGACAACAATTACTCCCCCTCTACCCTTAAGGTTGAGGACCTTACCAGGAAGCTTGTAAAGGTTTTTGCACTTTCAGCAAGCGTTATATCAACTTCGATATTTTTTTCTGTTTCTTCTTACGCAAATGTTAGTCCACCCGGCAATTCCATTGCCAATGAGGTGAACCTGGCCAACATTTGTGTTTTTCGCATTTGATTGGTGAACTTATAATACTTCATGGAACAGGTATATAAATCATTATACCTGTAAAGCATTTATTATCTTTTATTTACCGTAATATTCAAAGCTATGAAAACAGTGAAATTCATGTTTACTGCGGTATTGGCATTGGTAATGGGTGTAGTATCCTTTGCCCAGGCCAATACCCAGACAAAGTCAGTTGCCACCAAAACCGAAACCATTAAAGTTTCGGGCAGTTGCGATATGTGCAAAACCCGTATTGAAAAGACCGCTCAGATAAACGGCGTTTCAAAAGCAACATGGGACAAAAAAACCCAGGTATTGACCCTTGTTTATGATCCCGCAAAAGTGAAGAGCGACGATGTGCAAAAGAAAATTGCCGCCGTGGGCCACGACACAGAAAAGTACAAGGCCGATGACAAGGTGTATGATGCGTTGCCGGGGTGTTGCAAGTATAGATAATTTGAAGATTTGACAATGGCTGTGTAAAAGGTAAAAAATAAGCGTAGTCTGGAGACTAATGTAGTTTACTTAAGATTCGTTTCCATTCAACACGGCACTTGCTTTATTGATTTGAGATGAGTTCAGAAAGCGCGCTATCCCCTCTGGAGGGGGCTGGGGGAAGGTTTTAGGGTGTTACCAGTGTTCAATGATAATTTATTTTAAGAATGCAATGTAAACACGAAAACAAAATGAATTCATGTAAGTCCACCCCCTGACCCCCGCCAGCGGGGGATAGCGCAATTTTCAGCCTTAGATGCTTTAATATTGTTATTAACTTCTATTAATGAATATGTTTAATCGGTTAGTAAAATATTTCCTGGAAAACCGCCTGGTAACCTTTCTGTTTCTCATTGCCTTTGTGGTATTCGGACTGGCTTATGCACCCTTTAACTGGCATACGGGTTGGTTTCCCCGTGATCCGGTTCCGGTAGATGCCATACCCGATATCGGCGAGAACCAGCAGATTGTGGCTACCGAATGGATGGGACGTTCACCCAAAGATATCGAGGACCAGGTGACCTACCCGCTGACCACATCGCTTTTGGGTATTCCGGGAGTGCAAACCATACGCAGCACGTCCATGTTCGGCATGTCTTTTATTTATATTATTTTCAAAGACGATGTCGATTTCTACTGGAGCCGTTCGCGCATTTTAGAAAAACTCAATTCCCTGCCGGCAGGAACGCTGCCTGCCGGTGTTACCCCTACCCTGGGCCCCGATGCCACTGCTTTGGGACAGATATTCTGGTACACACTTGAAGGGCGCGACCCGGAAACCGGCAAACCCAACGGAGGTTGGGATCCGCAGGAATTACGATCGATTCAGGATTTTTATGTAAAATATGGCCTGTCTGCTGCAGAAGGCGTATCAGAAGTTGCCTCTGTGGGCGGATTCGTTAAGGAATATCAGGTAGACATCAATCCAGATGCGTTGAAAGCTTTCGGTGTGTCGGTGATGGATGTAATGAACGCCGTGCGTAAAAGCAATCTCGACATCGGGGCGGAAACCATGGAACTCAACCAGGTTGAATACATCATCCGCGGTCTGGGTTATGTGAAAAGTCTGGATGACCTGGAAAACGCAGTAATTGCCGTTCGCAACAATGTCCCGGTTCGGGTGAAAGATGTGGCCCATACCACGTTTGGTCCGGCCACGCGCCGGGGGGGACTGGATAAATCTGGAGCTGAAGCCAGTGGTGCCGTGGTGGTGGCGCGATACGGGTCGAACCCCATGGAAGTAATTCAAAACATAAAAGAAAAAATAAAGGAACTGGAACCCGGATTGCCCCAAAAGACCTTGCCCGACGGCAGTATTTCAAAAGTTACCATCGTTCCCTTTTATGACCGTACGGGTTTGATCAAAGAAACCATTGGCACGCTGGAATCAGCCCTTTCCCACGAAATTCTCATCAGCATCATCGTTATTATTGTTCTGGTGCTGAACCTGAGGGCTTCGCTTATTGTGGCCGGACTGCTACCGATCGGCGTGTTGATGACCTTTATATTCATGCGTTTTTTCGGGGTTGATGCCAACATTGTGGCGCTTTCGGGTATTGCCATTGCCATTGGTGTTATGGTAGACATTGGAATTGTAGATGTTGAGAATATACTAAGGCATTTGGAGAAGCCGGAAAACCAGGGCATCCGGGGCAAAAAACTGATGCGGGTTGTGTATCAGGCCACAACCGAAGTTCGTTCAGCTGTGGTAACCTCCATTGCTACCACCGTGGTCAGCTTCCTGCCTGTGTTTGCCATGCAGGCATCGGAAGGTAAATTGTTTCACCCGCTGGCTTTCACCAAAACCTTTGCCCTGCTTTCCGCCTTTATATTGGGTATCGTGGTGCTGCCCACACTGGTGCATGTGTTCTTCAACATCCGTTTGAATACAGTAAAAATCCGCAAGGTATTGAACTGGATGTTGATTGCTGCCGGAATTCTTTTTATCGTTTTCTGGCAAACCTGGACAGCACTGGCACTGGTTGCCATTGGCCTGAACAATTTATTGGCTTACCGTTGGCCGGCAAAACGTGAAGCCTTTCCAAATTATATCAATATTGCCATTACTGTGTTGGTGGCCGTATATTACCTCGCCGTTGAATGGTTGCCCCTGGGTGCACACAACAGCACGCTGGTGAATTTTCTGTTTGTTACCGGGATTATGGTTGTTATTCTGGCAGTCATGATACTTCTGGTGCATTTCTATGAGCCCATACTGCGCTGGGGGTTGCAAAACAAATGGAAATTCCTGATGATCCCCTTGTTTACCCTGTTAATCGGTATGCTTTCCTGGCAGGGCTTCAGCAACGTTTTCGGGTTTGTCGCGCAAGGTTTCGAAAGCCTGGGGTGGAAATCCTTCCGGCAAACGGCTTTCTGGCAATCTGCTGTCCATGCATTTCCCGGAACAGGCAAGGAATTCATGCCTTCACTCAATGAGGGTTCATTTTTACTGATGCCAACTAGCATGCCCCATACCGGCATCGAGAAGAATATAGAATACATCAGAATACTCGATAAACGCCTTGCAGCCATCCCAGAAATAGAGGTTGCCGTGGGCAAGTGGGGGCGGGTCAATTCCGCATTGGATCCAGCTCCCGTGCAGATGTTTGAAAACACCATCAATTACCGGTCGGAATACCTGCTGGATGAGGATGGTCACCGCAAGCGCTTCAGGGTGGATAAAACCGGAAGCTACGTACTCAAAAATGGCAACACGTATGATCCGGCCGAAGAAGCATTTCGTGCAATTCCTGCCGACAGTCTGATTCCGGATCAAAGAGGTGAATATTTCAGGCAATGGCGGCCGCATATCAAAAAACCCGATGATATCTGGAACGAGATTGTTCAGGTTACCAGCATCCCGGGGCTCACTTCGGCGCCCAAATTACAGCCCATTGAAACACGGTTGGTAATGCTTTCAACCGGTATGCGTGCACCCATGGGATTGAAAGTATACGGTCCTGACCTGGAAACTATTGAATCAGCCGGACTGGAATTGGAAAGCGCACTTAAAACAGTTCCATCCGTAAATCCTTCATCTGTTTTTTATGACCGGGCTGTGGGGGCACCTTATATCGAGATCAGGCTCAACCGCGAAGCCATGGCACGTTACGGAATGAGTATCGGAGATGCTCAGGAGATACTGCAGGTGGCCGTAGGCGGCATGTCGTTGAGCAACTCGGTTGAAGGCCGGGAGCGCTTTCCAATTCGTGTGCGTTATGCCCGGGAACTCAGGGATAATCCCGAGGATTTAAAACGGATACTGATACCGTCGATGAATGGTGTGCAGATACCCCTGGGTGAAATTGCCGATATCAGTTACACCAAAGGCGCCCAGATGATCCGCAGCGAAAACACCTTTCTGACCGGATATGTAATTTTCGACAAAATCGGGAGCATGGCTGAAGTAGACGTAGTGGAAGACGCAGCTGCCATACTGAATCGGAAAATTGAAACGGGCGAAATCACACTGCCTGCCGGTGTCTCTTATAAATTCGCCGGCAACTACGAACACCAGCTCAGGGCAACCAAAAGGCTCTCGGTGGTGATACCCATCAGTCTGGTAGTGATATTCCTGTTGTTATATTTCCAGTTTAGAACAGTAACCGCATCATTTATCCATTTCTCAGGTGTGTTTGTGGCTTTTGCCGGCGGTTTCATCATGCTTTGGCTATACGGGCAGGATGGATTCATGAACTTCTCCGTGGCAGAGATAAACATGCGCGATCTGTTCCAGATGCATCCCATCAATCTGAGTGTGGCTGTGTGGGTAGGTTTCATCGCACTTTTCGGAATTGCTACCAACGATGGGGTGATCATGGGCACATACATTCACCAGGTGTTCGAAGAACAGAAACCCGACACGGTTCATTCAGTAAGGGAAGCCGTGGTGACAGCCGGGAAGAAACGGGTGCGTCCGGCCATGATGACAACAGCTGTTACGGTTATTGCCCTGTTGCCGGTGCTTACATCAACAGGTAAAGGTGCCGAGATCATGGTCCCTATGGCCATCCCCACTTTCGGAGGCATGCTGATCCAGGTGATGACCATTTTTGTGGTACCCCTGTTCCAGGCCATGTGGAGAGAAGAAGCTGTTAAAAAAATACCTGTAGAATCAGTTCAAAACTCAATCCATCACGAAAACAATGATAACAGCAATCCATAAAATAGCAATCCCTGCCTTCATTGCGTTTTGTGTTATTCTTACCGCATCGGGGCAACAGCCTGATTCGTTGGCGCATTATCTCGAAATGGCCTCAAAAAACAATCCGTTGGTATTGCAGAAATACCATGAATACCAGGCCGCCCTGCAGAAAATACCTCAAGCAGGCAGTTTGCCCGACCCCGAATTGAGCATGGGTGTCTTTCTGAGTCCCATGGAGATCCTGTCGGGAAAACAGGCAGCTGATATCCGGTTAATGCAGATGTTTCCGTGGTTTGGCGTGCTCAAAAACGCAAAAGATGAAATGAGCCTGATGGCCGGTGCGCGCTTTGAATCGTTGAGGGATACCCGGTTGCAGGTGTGGTTTGATGTGCAGCGTACCTGGTACGAGTTGTTCAAAACATCACAGTATATCCGCATTGCTGAAAAAAACCGGGAAATACTCAAATCTGTTGAACAGCTCACACTCACAAAATTCGGCGGCAACATGGGTGGTTCGGCAAACAAATCCGGCCTGACTGATGTGATCAGCGTACAAATTGAAATAGGCGACCTTGAAAACAACATCGCCCTGTTAAAAAACCAGTTTCAAACCATAACAGCCCGGTTCAACGGTTATTTAAACAAGCCTGCAAGTACTCCGGTGAGCCTGCCCGACAGTATTCATGCCGAACCATTTGACTTTCAGTTATTGCAGTTAACCGACAGCATGCTGGCCGAAAATCCAATGCCCGAAATGTGGCGTTATGAACAACAATCGCTTGCCGCCCGTGAAAAAATGGTCTCCCGTATGCGTTTTCCGATGGTGGGTATTGGTTTGAATTACTCGGTTATTCAAAAAAGCAATATGTCGGCATCGGATATGAACGGAAAAGATATGGTAATGCCGATGGTTACGTTGAGCCTGCCTGTTTATCGCAAAAAATACAAGGCCATGCAGAGCGAAACCGGAATGATGCAGGCAGCAGCCGGACAGGGATACCAGGCAGCGGTGAACGCGCTGCAAAGCGAATATTACGAGGCTGTTCAATTGTATCATGATGCCAACAGACGCATGAATTTGTACTCAAATCAAAAACAACTGGCATCACAATCATTAAACATCATGACCAAAAGCTTTTCTGCCTCAGGCACCGGATTGACAGACCTGCTGCGCTACCGGCAGTTGTTGCTTGAATACGAGAACCGTCAGGTTGAAGCCATTGCCGACTACAATATCTCGGTTGCCTGGTTGAAAAAGCTTATGGCTATTGCACCACTTCAGGAATTTAAAGCACTTGAATAAATGAAAAAGATACTTAACAACAAATATCTGATTTACAGTCTGTTTATTTTAATAGGACTGTTGCTGGGCCGTTTTTTATTTCATACGCCCCACGATGAAACCAAACACATAAACGAAGCTGTTTCTGAGCAGGAAGAGATATGGACATGTGCCATGCATCCCCAAATACGCATGGACAAGCCGGGGAAATGCCCCATCTGCGCCATGGACCTGATTCCGCTGGCTCAAAGTTCTGTTGCTGTGGATGCCGATGCCATTCACCTTACCCGGGAAGCTGCATCATTGGCCAACGTGGTTACATCAGTAGTATCCGCACAAAAACCCGTTAAGGAAGTCCGGCTCTATGGCAAGGTGCAGGCAGATGAAAGGCTGTTGCAAAGTCAGACCGCCCATGTTCCGGGACGCATTGAAAAACTATACGTAAACGTCACAGGCGAAAGTGTGCACAAGGGACAAAAGCTGGGCACCATCTATTCACCTGAATTAATTACCGCACAGCAGGAGTTGGTTGAGGCCATAAAAATGAAAGATTTTCAACCTGAAATTTACGAAGCTGCAAAAGAAAAGCTGCGACTTTGGAAAATCACCGACCAGCAGATTGCGGCCATTGAAAATTCGGGCCGGGTAAAGCAGGAATTTGATATCCTGTCCAACACATCAGGCATTATTGCAGCCCGAAGGGTCAGTCCCGGAGATTATGTACCCGCAGGAGCTGTTTTGTTTGATGTGGCCGACCTTTCAAAGGTATGGCTTCTGTTTGATGCTTACGAAAGCGACCTGCCCTTTCTGAAAGTTGGGGATAATATGTCTTTTACTCTTCAGGCATTGCCGGGAATCCGCTTTAATGGCAGCATTGGATTTATTGATCCGGTGATTGATCCGGTAACCCGAGTGGCAAAGGTAAGGGTTGAAACCGGAAATGCAGCGGGAAGGCTGAAACCGGAAATGTTTGCCACCGGCATCGTCAATGCCGGCCTGGCAGAATACCGGAACAAACTGGTTATTCCGCGTTCGGCGGTGCTTTGGACAGGCAGGCGGGCGGTGGTTTATGTGAAACAGGCTGACAGTGAGGAACCTGTTTTCAAAATGCGTGAAATTGAGTTAGGACCCCTGTTGCAAGACAGCTACGTGGTGGTCAGCGGCCTCACCGATGGCGAGGAAATAGTTACCCAAGGCACCTTTAGTGTAGACGCCGCTGCACAACTCGCGGGCAAACCCAGCATGATGGGTACGGAAACCGGCGCACAAACCGAAACGCAATTTGAAGTCAGGGGTCTTTGCGACATGTGCAAAGAACGCATTGAGCAGGCAGCCAAATCGGTAAGGGGTGTTTCGGTTGCCGACTGGAATCAGGAGACCGGATTGCTGAAAGTGTCTTTTGATGCCTCCAACACATCGGTTGATGAAATCCAGCAGGTCATTGCCGGAGTGGGTCATGATACACCCAAATACAAGGCAAAAGACGAGGTGTATGATGGATTGCCGGATTGCTGTAAATATGAGCGGAGCGGCGATGCGGCTAAAACGGATGAGCATGGACACTGACATAACATCTGGAATTTGAGAAATACATTGTCAATGTCCTCCCCCAGCCCCCTCCAGAGGGGGACAACGCTATAAATGAACAAACATATTCACATGTAACCGGGAATAAAAATTTCAATCATGAACACAAAATCTGATATGCCCAGGGAAAAACTGCTGCGCACGGCATTTTACCTGGCTATTGCAACCATAGTGTACAACCTGGCCGAAGGACTGGTTTCGGTATTTTTCGGCATTGAAGATGAAACATTGGCCTTGCTTGGGTTTGGAGTAGACAGCTTTGTTGAGGTATTATCCGGAGCCGGAATCCTTCACATGCTCATCCGCATGAAAAAGGCAGGAGCCAGCGATATCAACTCCAGGGACCGTTTTGAAAAACAGGCACTCAAAATTACCGGCACTTCGTTTTATCTGCTGGCGGCAGGACTGGTTATTGGCTCGGCAATCAATATTTTCACCGGTGCAACGCCTGAAACCACGAGGGTTGGCATTATCATCTCGTCGCTGTCGATACTGACCATGTATGTTTTAATGACCTGGAAAATGCGAACCGGCAAAAAACTCCATTCCGATGCCATTATTGCCGATGCCCATTGTACCAAAGCCTGCTTTTACCTATCATTTATCCTGCTTGCCTCAAGTGGTTTATATGAACTTTTTGGCATTGCCTGGTTCGACATTGCCGGTTCGCTGGGCATAGCCTGGTTTGCATTCAAAGAAGGAAAGGAAGCTTTTGAGAAGTCAAAAAACAATAACCTTTCATGTTGCTGTCATGATGAATAACCAAAGATTCATTGCCCGCTTTTTGATCTGCCTGTTGTTATTTTCGTAAATTTGCTTCATGATTAATAAAATAGCAGCATATTGTTTCCTGGTGCTGGCCAACTTCCTCCTGCTGGCACATACTGCTATTCCCCACCACCACCACCAGAACCTGCTTTGTTTTGAAATGGAGCATTGTGCTGATGACGGCATTCGGCATGAACATGATCAATCTGAGACGAACCACCAGCATGACAACGACCCCTTTACCAACCTTTGTTTGGTTGCTGATGATTATATTTCCGCTTCATCGAATAGTGCAAACAGAACCGTTATTTGTCAGCATATCAGCATCAACCAGGAATTCAACCTGTATTTTTACTGTTCTTCCGGAGACAAGGCTAAATTATCACCACCAATTACCGGAATTTCATTTGCTCTTCATTTGATTCCATATTATTGTTCATTTTGCCACCTTCCTTTTAGCTCCAGACCTCCTCCCTGTTTAAGTTGTTAAATGCTATTTAGTTAGATATTTTCCGTCAATCCGGTGTCTGCCGGCAGATTGAACACATAACCATTTGTACTCATGTATTTAAAATTGATATCATTTGCCATGCTGGCCATATCTATGGTCGCGTGCAACCAGCATCATCACGAAAGTGACAGCCATGAAGAACACGAAGAGGCAAAATTTCAGTATACTGTATACAGCAATGATTTTGAACTTTTTGCCGAAGCTGATGCATTTGTGGCTGGCGAATCTTCCCATTTGCTCGCTCACTTTTCGTCATTGCCTGATTTCAGGGCGATTGATGACAGCAAAATCACACTGGTTTTTACCATGAATGGTAAAGAAACCCGGCAAATTCTTGATAAACCAACCCGCAAAGGGATGTACAGTTTTGAAATACGACCTGAAGCAGCAGGCAAAGGATGGTTACGGTTTGAAATTGCAAACAGCAAAGGAAATTTTGAAGTAATTGTGCCGGATGTGACAGTTTTTGAAGATGACACGGCAGCGCACGAAGCTGCTGAAAAAATTGACATTCCAAAAACCAACACCACTGTTTTCACCAAAGAGCAATCCTGGAAGGTTGATTTTGCCAGTGGCTATCCCAAAAACAAACCATTTGGCCAGGTAATCAAAACCACAGCCCTGGTAGAGGCTGCGCAGGGGAATGAACTGGTAGTAACGGCCAGATCAGCAGGAGCGGTGTTTTTTTCATCAGGCAAACTTTTCGAAGGCACTGAAATAAATACCGGACAGACTTTATTTACCATTTCCAGCGACGGTCTTACCGATAACAACATGGCAGTTAAATATGCAGAAGCCAGAAGCAATTATGAAAAGGCAAAAGCCGATTATGACAGGGCTAGTGAACTGGTTGCCGACCGCATTATTGCGGAAAAGGATTTCCTGGTAACAAAAAACGAGTATGAGACCACTAAGGCTGTGTTTGACAATCTCAACCGAAGCACCGGAGAACATGGACAATCGATCACAAGTCCTTTAACAGGCTTCGTCAGGCAGGTTCTTGTTAAAAACGGCACCTTTGTGGAAGCCGGACAAGCCTTGGTGGTTGTGTCTCAAAACAAGACCCTGGAGCTCAAAGCCGAGATACCGCAGCGATATGCTTCTCTGGCCGGAAAAATCAGTACCGCCAACATCCAAAACACAAACGACCGCACCACTTTCTCGCTTGAAGAACTGAACGGCAGAATTGTTGCTTTTGGAAAGGCTGCCAATACAGATAATTTCTTACTGCCTGTAACCATTCAGATCGAAAACAGGGGCCAATTCATACCCGGCAGTTTTGCAGAAGTTTATCTCAAAACCATCACCAGTACCCGGGCCTTAACCGTTCCCGCCACAGCCCTGCTCGAAGAACAGGGCAATTATTTCGTGTGGGTACAGGTTACACCTGAATTATTCGAAAAACGTGAAGTTCAGATTGGTGCAACCGATGGTTTAGAGGTAGAAATCACGGATGGTATTTCGGCACAGGAGCGTATTGTTACCCGCGGCGCGATGCCCATTAAACTGGCACAATCAACAGGTGCGCTGGATGCGCATTCGGGGCATGTACATTAAAATTTAGCATTTCATCATGTTGAATAACATCATCAAATTTTCACTGAATAACAAATACCTCATTTTGCTCTGTTCGGTGGCGCTGGTGGTTTTCGGGATGAGAACCGCCATCAATATGGATGTGGATGTATTTCCCGATCTGACTGCCCCTACCGTAGTGGTGATGACTGATGCCCATGGCATGGCATCTGAAGAAGTGGAGCGCCTGGTTACTTTCCCAATAGAGACAGCTGTTAATGGAGCCACTGATGTGCGGCGTGTCCGTTCCACCTCCTCTCAGGGTTATTCATTTGTGTGGGTGGAATTCGACTGGGGAACCGATATTTTCAAAGCCAGGCAGATTGTAAGCGAAAAGCTGATCAGCATTTCATCACAGATGCCTCTGGGTGTAGGTCAGCCTGCACTGGCCCCGCAATCGAGCGTGATGGGCGAGATCTTTTTTGTAGGCATGCAATCCGATAGTACCAGCATGATGGACTTGAGGACTATTGCCGAATGGAATGTAAAACCACTGATACTGGCAACAGGTGGTGTATCACAGGTTACCATTATTGGTGGCGATTACAAGCAGTACCAGGTGTTGGCCAATCCATTAAAAATGAAGTATTACAGAGTTTCAATGCCGGAACTTGCCGAGGCCTGCAGGGGTATCAGCCGGAATTCCACCGGAGGTATAGTGCGCCAGTATGAGAATGAGTATGGTGTGCGCGGTATTGCCCGCACGTCGGATGTTGAAACTCTCGGCAACACCTATGTAAAACATGTAAACGGAAAGCCGGTCCGAATCAACGATATAGCTGAAGTCAACATGGGCAGTGCACCAAAATTGGGATATGCATCGGGTAATGCCAAACCTGCGGTAATTATCAGCATATCCAAGCAGCCCAATGCAAATACCCTGGAGGTAACACAACGAATCGAGAAGAACCTGGAAGAGCTGAAGAAAACGCTTCCCCGTGATGTAAAGCTTGACACAAGGATTTTCCGACAAGCTGATTTCATAGAGACTTCGGTCAGAAACGTACAAAAGGCATTGATCGAAGGTGGCATTTTTGTTGTTATCATCCTGTTTTTGTTTTTGGGAAGCTTCCGCACCACGGTCATTTCTTTGCTGGCAATCCCCTTATCGCTGCTCGGGGCTGTTATGGCCCTAAAAGCATTTGGGATGAATATTAACACCATGAGCCTGGGCGGAATGGCTATTGCCATTGGTGCTTTGGTTGACGATGCCATCATTGATGTAGAAAATGTTCACAAGCGATTGCGACAAAACCGGCTGAAACCTGATGGTGAACGACAATCTTCATTTGCAGTAGTTTTCGAAGCCTCGAAAGAAATCAGGGCTTCCATTTTCAATGCCACGCTGATTATTATGGTGGCTTTCCTGCCCTTGTTCTTTCTGTCGGGAATGGAAGGACGTATGCTCAAACCGCTGGGTATTGCCTATATTGTATCGTTGTTTGTGTCGCTGGTTGTAGCCATGACACTTACCCCGCTGTTGTCAAAGATGCTGTTGTCAAACGAAAACTACCTGACAAAAAACGAAAAGGAGAAATGGCTGGTTCGAATGCTGAAACAACATTATGAGAAATCGCTTGTATGGACAATGGCGCATCGCAAAGTTTTATTGCTCCCTATAGTTGGCGCATTCATAATCTCGCTAATTATTTTTGGCACGTTGGGTCGCGGCTTTTTACCGGAGTTTAATGAGGGTGCATTAACCCTGTCAATTGTAACCAAGCCCGGCACTTCGCTCGAAGTGACCAACCGCCTGGGAAATCTCGTGGAATTAGAACTGCTGGCCATACCCGAAGTCACCAGCACTGCCCGGCGAACCGGACGGGGTGAACTCGATGAGCACTCTCAAACCACCAACAGTGCCGAAATTGACGTGAATTTCTCGCTCAATAAGCGCAGCCAGGAAAAGTTTTTAGCCGATGTTCGTACCACACTTTCCGGCATTCCGGGCATTGCCTATACAGTAGGACAACCTTTGGGCCATCGAATCGACCACATGCTGTCGGGCACCCGGGCCAATATTGCCATTAAATTGTTCGGTACTGATCTCAGCCGCATGTATACCACGGGAAATGAAATAAAAGCTGCTATTGCAGATATCGAAGGTTTGGTTGATGTCAATGTGGACCAGCAGGTTGAAATTCCGCAGATCCAGATCCGGGCCAACCGCGACCTGTTGACACAATACGGCATATCACTCCAGAATTTTAATGAATTTGTTGAAATCGCTCTCGGAGGCGAAAAGATGGCTGATATCTATGAGGATCAGCGCAGCTTTGATTTGGTACTACGACTCAATGCCGATTATACACAAACTTTGGATGGAATTCGTTCGGCGCTGATCGACACCTATGATGGCAGAAAAGTTCCATTGGAACAAGTGGCTGACATCGTTTCAGTTTCAGGTCCCAGCTCCATCAGTCGCGAAAACGTACAACGCAAACTCGTGATTTCAGCTAATGTGGCAGGGCGCGACTTACGGGGCGTGGTGGCAGATATTCAACGCAACATCGGTGAAAAGATCACTTTACCCGAAGGTTATCGGATTGAATACGGGGGACAATTCGAAAGCGAGGCCAGGGCTTCACGAACCCTGCTGATTACCTCGATCATGGCCATTTTTGTCATCTTTTTGCTGTTGTATCAGGAGTTTAAAGATTTCCGGCTTTCGGGCATCATCCTGCTCAATCTGCCGCTGGCGTTGATCGGGGGTGTGTTTGCCATTTGGATAACATCGGGCATGTTAAGCATTCCCGCCATTATCGGCTTCATTACCCTGTTTGGCATCGCCACACGAAATGGCATTCTGCTGGTTTCAAACTACCAGCGCCTGCAGGAACAAGGGTTATCTCTCAATGAAACCGTATTAAAGGGTTCATCCGACAGGCTCAATGCCATTTTAATGACAGCCCTTACCGCTGCCCTGGCACTGATTCCGCTTGCCCTCCGGGGCGACCTGCCGGGCAACGAGATTCAAAGCCCTATGGCAAAAGTAATTTTGGGCGGACTGTTGTCATCCACCTTTCTGAATATTTTTATTGTTCCCATGGTGTATTATCTGGTCAAACGAAACCGGCTTTACGGCAAATCATGAACCGCACCAGATGCCGGAGGCATCTCATGTTTATAGAAAATCTGACGAATACGAAAACATCCTACCCCGGCCGGGGTCGTATAATTTTGTACCTGGACGTTTTCTATAAACATGCAATCCCTCCGGGATTGAAAACCCCGAAATTCAGCAGCCCAATTTCACCCACATTATGGCGAAAAGCTTTTGCTTATTTCACAAATAATGAGTATCTATGTTGCGTGTTTAAAGAATTACAACGATTCATTACTAAAATTTTTAAAAGAACTGCCATGAAGATGAGACTATTGATTACCGGTGTATTGATTGCGGTTTTGGTCTGCAATTGCGAGAAAGATGATAACGGGGGACTTGGCGGAAGTCAGTCAGCCATGGGTGAAGTGGGCGAAACGCTGGATGCTTCTAATTCTTCCGGAGTTTCCAACGCTACAGCCACAGTGACATCTCTTGAAGATGGCATCTCCACCATGGATGCTACTGCTACAATTACCAATGCGAATATCCTTAACATTTTAGAGAATGTTCCGGAATTTACAGTGAACGGAAACTCGGTTTCTGTCAGTGATGTTCAATTCAGAATTACAACGGAAGGAATTGAAAGCAAGATTCCGGCCTACCCGGGTATTATAGTCAAATACGGCTCCTCAGTAGGAGATGTTTATTCAGGCGGTAATGGTATTGAACGCGAAGTGGTTTACAAGTCGTCTGATGATGACTATCCATATGGATTCATGAATATCAAGGTGATTAAGGTTGAGGAATCGCCTACCCCATTTCCGGGAGTCAGCAAAATTGTTTACATAGCCAATCACCGGTTTGGCATGGTGGGCATTGATTTCACGCTGGATGACAATTCCGTTGTTCATTTTACCCTTTATGGAAGCGTCGAAAACTAAGTAACGCACCAACTGAATTTAAAGCATCATGATGATTTCCTATAAGTTCAAATATGTAGGAGGCGGGCTTATGTTGTCAGGTCTGATACTGGTGATTATTAACCAGATTCACCGGATGCATCTGAAGATCCCGGTATTGGCAATACAGTCATCCTACATTCAGACCAAGTATTTCACCATCATGAGGACCAATATTT
>CAZLLD010000041.1:24416-34192 GCA_964560225.1 uncultured Bacteroidales bacterium | reverse complement strand
AAAATAATTTTTTGGCCAACCGGCTCTTCAGATCCAAAGTATTTTTTAGCAAAGTCTTCAGAAATGACTATGTCTTGTTTGGTTTCCAACACATTTTGTGATTTACCCGAAAGTAAAGGATAAGAGAAAAAGCTGAAGAAATTCGATGAGGCGGCGATAACAAACTTGTCATCAAAATAATCGTTCTTTCCGGCAGTTACTTTTGTAGGAGTTTTATTTGAAATCAGGCAGAAATCCTGAATTTCAGGGTAATTCTTTTTCATATATTCCACTGCACCGTAGGAAATGTAATATGTTTTACCACCTTTTACCCAAGAATCATCGGACTGCAAAGCATATATATTATCCTTATTCTTTTGGAAAGAATCGACATGATATTCTCTATATACAAAAATGCCTATCAGGTTAACACACGCGATGCCAATGGCCAGACTTACAATTATAATTGTTGAATATAACCGCGATCTGAGCAGATTTCTTATTGTAATTTTGGGTCGCATATAAATCAATTATCAATTAGTAATTAAGAAAGTCAGAACTATGATTCGTCTGATTACATGATAGACTTTGATTTCTCTTTTGTTTTCTAATCATAGTATTCATTTAATCATAAAAATCATAGTTCGAGACTATTCATACCTCAGCGCTTCCACAGGGTTCCTTGTCGCTGCCCGCCAACTCTGCCAGCTCACAGTCAGCAGCGCCACTGCCACTGCCACTGCTCCTGCTGCTGCAAACACCCACCAGCTCAAGTCAGTCTTGTAAGCAAAATTCTGCAGCCACTTGTGCATGGTGTACCAGGCTATCGGGCAGGCGATGATGAAAGCAACGACTACCTTGTTGATGAATTCCATATTCAGCAGGGCGATAACCTGTCTGATATGTGCCCCGTTTACCTTGCGGATGCCTATTTCTTTGGTGCGGTTTTCCGCATAAAAAACAATTAATCCTGCCAGACCTAAAAGCGACAGGGTAATGGCAAGAACCGTAAAAATGCCTACTATGCTGGATAATCGCTGCTCTTCCTCATAGTTTTCATAGTATGTTTCTTTCACATTCAGATAACCAAAAGGTGAATCCGGAAACATGGACGTCCATTCTTTTTCCATCAGTTCCAACGTTGCTTTTGTTTTTGCCGGGTCCACCCTGTAAGTGAGAAAGGCAGGGAAATTATTATGCTGCCCACAACGATAAATCATTGGAGAAATGGATTGTTTCAGTGTGGTGATGTGAATATCTTTCATCACCCCTATCACTGGCAGGGCACTCCCTTCATTACCTAATTTCAAATATTTTCCTTCAATATCCTTCCATCCGATTTTTTTCATTGCCGTTTCATTGATCATAAAACTTTGCCTGTCGGTACCGTATTCTTCGGAAAAAAACCGTCCCTGAACTACCTTCACCCCAAAGACCTTACTAAAGTTTTCATCAACCGCGGTTGAGACCACAAGACACTCATCAATGGCAGCATCAACAGGATTAACCGTAAAAGAATTTTGATAATGGTAACCAGGAATATTTTCGGTTATCGTTCCGGAGGATAGTCCAAGGGCACTTCCTTTCTTTTCCAGAATTTCTTTAAATATTTTACTTTTTGCATATCGCTCCCCATGTCCGGCTTCGAGATTACCCAGGTTGATTGACAACAGATTGTTGTTGTCAAACCCGAGATCGGCATTCTTCATGAAAGCAATTTGTTTAATAATGAAGAATTGCGAAATGATCAGGGCAATCGTCAGGGTGAACTGAAATACAAGCAATCCATTTTGAGCGCCTTTAAAGGATGTTTTGAGCACTCCTTTTGTTTTTATGATGCCTGCAAGGTTCACCCGTGAGAAAAGCTTTCCCGGAACCAGACCGGAGATCAACGCCACAACGACTGATGCAAATACAGCAAATACCCAGACATTCGCGTTATTCAGCTGGTCCGTCAACGGTCGTTCTGCCAATTTCTCAAAATAGGGCAGACATATCCGGCAGATGGGGATGGATATCAGAAATGCGGTAAAAACACTAAAAAACGAATACAACAGCTGCGAGGAGAAGATATCTCCGCGCCCGGCACCTACTATGCGTCGTATGCCGGCTTCTTTGTTCATTCTGAACGCCTTGGCCAGTGTGAGGTTAATATAATTCACACAGGCGATCAGCAATATAATAAAGGCAATACTCCCCAGCAGAATTAAAAATGTGTAAGAAACTGCCGGGTGATTGTGGTTGATTACCGATGAATCAAAATGAATTTTGGAGAAAGGAATGGTAAAATAGGTACTCCGGCCCTTGAGGAAATCTGGATAGTATCTGTCGGGAATGCTTTTCAGGTTTCTGTTAAAAGATTCTACAGAGCTGTTTTCGTTTAAAATCACATACGTGTTGATCCCGGAGTTCCACCAGGCATATTTGTAATCGGGGTTTAATTTTTCTCGGATTTTGTCTGAAAAAAGCAATTCGTATTGAACCGATGAGTTTTCCGGCAGATCCTTGAAAACCTGTGAAATGGAAAAAGAATACTGACCAATGGTAATCGACTTACCAACAGGGTTCTCTTTTCCAAATATCTTTTGTGCGGCCGATCGGGATATGGCTATTTGATCGGCATATTGAAGTGCATTTCGTACATCTCCCTGGATGATCTCATAACCGAAGATGTTGAAAATATCAGGTTCTACTGAAGCTCCTTTAAATCCGGAATATTCCGACTCTCCGAAATTAACGACAGTTTCTTCGTTTATCATGGACCAGATACTCACCACATACTTCACCTCTGGAAAATCCCCGGCGAGGGTCATGGGAAGGGGTAATGCCGTATAAGCACTTAGCTCTCCCGATTTAAGGTCCTGCTCACACACCTGCAGTATCTTGTTGCTGTTGGCATGAAATCCGTCATAGGACAATTCATAATGCAGCAGCAGGGAAATCAACAGAAACAAGGTAATTCCGATTACCAGACCAAAAATATTCAGCAGGGTAAAACTTCTGGCTCTGGAGAAATAGCGGAGTACGGTTTTTATTTTATAGGTTAACATAGGACCTTAGATTACTATTTGTGTTTAGTGATGCACTAAATCATAGTCGTCATTAAAAAGTCTAAACCTGCCTGCCGTCAGGCAGGTTTTGATTCGTCTGATTAAATGATGGACTTTGATTTTTTTTGTTTTTAATCATAGTCTTCATATAATCATAAAAATCATAGCCTGCCTGTAGGCAGGTTCAAGACCTGATCACTCCATCCTCCAACCTGATAATCCGGTTGGCATATCTGGCAAATTCTTCATTGTGGGTAACCTGGATGATGGTCATGCCTTCCTGATTGAGCTTCTTAAGCAATTCCATGATGATCCGACCCTGGTCGGAATGCAGGTTGCCCGTTGGTTCATCGGCCAGCAGCAATTTCGGTTTCCCGGCAATGGCACGGGCTATACCCACCAGTTGTTGCTGTCCGCCTGACAGTTGCTGTGGAAACAAGTCGCTTTTGGCCACCATGTTGAACCGGTCGAGCATGTCGGCAACGACAGCCTGACGTTCTTTGGCTTTCACGCCCCGGTATACTAAGGGCGTTTCGATGTTTTCGTAGACATTCAGCTCCTCGATAAGGTGATAAGCCTGAAAGATAAAGCCGATATGACTCCGGTGGTATTCTGTCTTTTGTTTCTCCTTCAGTTTGTGTACGGGTTTTTCCAGGAAGAAATATTCCCCTTCCGAGGGCTCATCGAGCAATCCGATGATGTTGAGCAGGGTGGACTTGCCGGCGCCACTGGGCCCCATTACAGATAAAAACTCGCCTTCTTTAATATCGAGGCAGATGTCTTTGAGGATAAAATTCCGCTGAAATTTGGAATCGTAATACTTGTAAATGTTTTTTAGGGAAATCATGTCTTGAACTTTGATTTATGTGATTATTTGATTTACTATGAAATGTCTTGAACTATGATTTATGTGATTAAATGATGGACTTTGATTTTTTCTGGTTTTCAATCATAGTCTTCATTCAATCACTTTAATCATGGTTGATATATTTTTTGTTCATTACTCTTTTAAAATCAAGGCTTTTGGAACCAAAATTTATTAATAGGCCAACTTCAAGATTATATGCTTCCAGATAATTGATTGCCTGGGCAAGATGTACGTCTTCCAATTGCATTAGCGCTTTTATCTCAACGCTGATTTTGTCATCTACCAGAAAATCTACCCTTCTGGTTCCTATTTTCTCACCTTTGTAAAAAATGTCCATTTCTTTTTCCCTGGTATGCTCAATTCCCTGCAGCCGCATTTCGATGGAAAGTGCCCTTTGGTAAATCACTTCTTGGAATCCATTACCGAGCAACTTATGGACCTCCATAGCGCAGGCTATAATCTGGGAAGTCTCCTCGGAATACTTGTAGTTGTTATTAACGTGATTCATATATTATATTTTTGTCTTGCAGGTTAAGTTAATCAACTTGAATGTCTTAACCTGCCTACAGGCAGGCCTTGATTCGTCTGATTAAATGATGGGCTTTGATTTGTTTTTGTTTTCTAATCATAGTTTTCATTTAATCAGCGTAATCACAGTTAAGACTATTCATACCTCAGCGCTTCAACCGGGTTCTTGTTTGCCGCCCGCCAACTCTGCCAGCTCACAGTCAGCAATGCCACTGCCACGGCTATGGCCCCTGCAACTGCAAACACCCACCAACTCAATGTTGTTTTATATGCAAAGCCCTGCAGCCACTTTTGCATAGCGTACCAGGAGACAGGACAGGCGATAACAAAAGCAACGAAGACCCATTTTACAAACTCTCCGTTGAGCATAATCATCACTTCAATTGCACGTGCGCCGTTAACCTTGCGAATGCCAATCTCTTTGGTTCGTTTAATCAGGGTTATGGCAACAAAACCGAATAGTCCGGTAACCGAAAGAAAGACGGCCAGCAATGCAAAGAAAACAAGCGTTTTTTCCTGGTTTCTTTCCTTCACGTAAAACGATGCAATTCTGTCGTTCAGAATTTCATATTCAAAAAAGGCAGTCGGCAAAATATCTGCCCATATTTTCCGGGCATTCTGAAAGATTTCGCTGTCATGGCCATCTGACCGTAAAGCCAATTCGTAACATCCCTCATCATTCATTTTCAAAAGAAACAACGGTTCAATTGACCTGTGAACAGAATGCACATGAAAATCCTTCAGTACACCCCTGATTACAAATGATCCCAGCTGATCTCCGGTTTTTACCCCATATTTATCAGCAGCTTTCTCATTAATAATCAAATGACCCGGATTGTCTGTATTCTCTTTAAAAGAATCTCCGTCAATTAAAGGAATCTGCAATAGCTCAATCAGGTCAGTACCAATAAACAGGGCTTCTTCCTTAATGGGTTCGGAATTCTTATCCGAACCAATCTCAAGTTTTATGAAACTGGTATGAGGAGGGGTGAAGGCTGATGTGGCTACGCCCAATACATGAGGCGACGACAACAATTCGGTTTTAATTACATTAACCTTGTTTCTCAATTCCAGGTTATTCAGTCGGAATACAATCACGTTGTTGCTGATAAATCCGGGAGCTTTGTTTTCGGAAAATCGGACTTGTTTGGCAACAAGTATTGCAAACCCTGCCAGAAAGATAAAAATGGCAAACTGGAAGATGATCAGAGTGCCTGATGATGTAATGTATCTGTTTCCCTTTTTTATAATCTGCTGTTTAAAAAGGCTGACAGGAGGAAGTCTTTTTGAATAGAGAATAAGATAGGTGCCACCTGCAAGTCCCGTGATTAATGCAATTCCGATAACAGCCACCAGGTATTGCGGTTCCGTCAGCAGGTTGATATGAATACTTTTCTCAAAGAGACTGTTGAAAACCGGAATTGTCAACTGGATGAAAATAAATGCAGGAACCAGGCTGAATATAACAATGAGTAGTGAATTCAGATAAACGTTTTTTGCTATAATTCGGGTTGAGGCACCCAATACTTTGCGGCAGGCAATCTCTTTTAGCTGAGATTTGGTTTCCGCAGTTGATAAGAGAATAAAATTGAACAGGGCTACCAAAAGAATCAGTAAAGCTACCCCTTCGAATAACCGAATTGTTTTCACATTGCTAACGTTCAAAGGAAGGTAATTCCATAAATCCTGTGAATGAAAGTACATGTCAGACAATTGCTGCAAATGAACCGGTTTACTTTTATTTTCTTTATCATGCCTTTGACAAATAAGGGTTGCTTTCTTTTCGATTAAAGCAACATCTGCATTCATTTTTGTCATCACGAATGTCTGAAATCCTTTCTGATCCCAGTCATTCAGGGCTTTTATTTCCTCTTCGGCCGATCCGCTGGTGAACATTAGTGACTGATCTGCAATGGCATAATCGATTAGTTCAATGTTCCCCAAAAAATCAGGCTGGAAGGACGAGTATGAAGGGAATTTCTTAAATACACCGGAAACCTGACAAATGACTTTTTTGCCTGAAATGATGACCTCCAATGGTAGTCCCAAAGGATCTTTCTCTCCGAAATATTTCCGGACTGATTGTTCAGAAATAACCAAAGCATTTTTATTTTGGAATAACCGGTATTTATTGCCGGAGAGCAGGGGGACATCAAGTACTGAGAATATGGATGAATCAACCAGTATAAAATTTTCCTCCCTGATCATTTCGTCATTGAATTTGATCAGGGTATTCGACAGGCTGTAGATTCTGAATACATTTTCAATTTCGGGAATTTCTTCGGCAAATGCGTCTCCCATTACATAGGGAGTTGAACAGTCAATATCGTAAACTACCCTGTAGGTTCTTTTGCTGTTTTTATGGTATTTATCGAAGGAATATTCATGAATGATATAGGTCATCATCAGGATCACACTTCCCAATCCGATAGCCAGACCCATGATCTGAATGCCCGATGTCAGTTTGCGTGAAGCAA
This sequence comes from uncultured Bacteroidales bacterium, assembly GCA_964560225.1. Taxonomy (GTDB): domain Bacteria; phylum Bacteroidota; class Bacteroidia; order Bacteroidales; family UBA10428; genus UBA5072. The sequence continues at coordinate 27,290 of CAZLLD010000041.1, read as the reverse complement.
TCTGACGGAGAGCTTGTTTTAGATAATATCTGAACATATAATTAAAATCAATTAGTAACTAACAATTAGCTTTGAGCTGTTGGCTTTTAGCTTTTAGCTTTTAGCTATTGGCCATTAGCCATCAAAAAGGATTTTATTCTTAATTTTTAATCATAGTCCTCATTTAATCAGATTAATCATAGTTCAAGACTATTCATACCTCAGTGCTTCTACCGGATTCCTCGTTGCTGCCCGCCAGCTCTGCCAACTCACCGTGAGCAATGCTACAATCATTGCCACTGCTCCTGCTGCGGCAAAAACCCACCAGCTTAATTCCGTTTTATAGGCAAAATTCTGAAGCCACTTGTGCATGGCAAACCAGGCAATGGGGCAGGAGATGATGAATGCGATGATTACCCACTTCAGAAAATCCATATTAAGCATGTTCATTACTTCTGCAACATTGGCTCCATTTACTTTGCGTATGCCGATTTCTTTAGTTCTTCTGACAATCCTGAAAAAACTGATGGCATACAGCCCTACACAGGCAATGATGATGGAGATTACAGAGAGAATGAACAACAATCTTTTGGCCTGATGATCCTTTATGTAATGTTCTGCAACTACTTCATCGTGAAATTGATATTCCAATGGGGATGAGATTTTATATTTTTCCCATAGTTTCTGAAGAATTTTGTCTGCCGCTTTGATCTGATCATTTTGAACCTTGATAAAAATATTTCCGAAATTGTCGATTCGTGTTATCACCAGGGGTTGAATGGGATAATGCAAGGAGCGGAAATTGAAATCTTTGACAATTCCAATGACCGTGTATTTTCTGTCACCAACAATAAGGTCCTTATCTACCATGGAACCATTTCCGGAATATTCCTTGAGCGCGGTTTCATTCAACAGGGCAGCATCAAAATCGGTTTGTTTATCTTTATCAAAGAAACGGCCTTCTTTCATTTTAAGGTTGAAGGTACCCATAAAGGAGTCATCTACCGGTAAGACGCTGGTATGAAAATAATTCTCATCTGAGTGGGATTCAAACCATGCCCCATTCATGCTGAAGTCCTCTCCGAAATAAGCATCGGAGGTTGAAACCGATTCAATGACATCATATGTTTTTAATTCTTCAATAAAGCTTCTCCGGGTTTCGGGGTGCATTTCCCACATGAGCAGCATCATCACGTTATGAGTATCATAACCACGATCCTTATTGACCATGAAGTTGATTTGCTTGTTAACCAGAAAAGCGCTTAGAATAATTAATCCCGACAGTACAAATTGAAAAAAGACAAGGCTGTTATTTAAATTAAAGCGCCCATTTGCTTTCTTTTCTTCCTTGATGAGGTTCAGGATTTTTTTATTTGAAATAAAGATGATCGGTACAATAATGGCCAAAGTGTTAAACAACAGCAAGACAGTGAGAACAATTGCCATGTGCTTTAACAGTTCTTTATTTGAGAGTGCTATATCGAAACTGATGTATTGTGACAGCGGTCTTTCTGTTAGCTGATAAATGAATAACGCCAGAATAAAGCTGACGAGCAGAAAAATGAATGATTCAAAAAGAAACTGCCTGGTAATGTGATGATTTCTGGCACCTGTAGTTTTTCGGATTCCTATATCTTTCAGGCGGGTAGAAATGTTCGCAATAGTCAGGTTTGTAAAGTTGATTGAAGAAATCAACAGGATCAGAATAGACAGCACAACAGCACCATATACATATACCTTATTGGAAGTAATAGCCGGATCGAATTTATGCCTGCTGAAATGAATGGCTGTTAAAGGTTCTGCAGTATAGAAAACATAGAAATCCGGCGCATACTTCAGATCCTCCCATGTTTTGGCTTTGGATCCGTCGATTTTGCCATCAGAATTATAATGCGTATATACTATTTTGCTTATTTTAAGATTTATTGGATCGAGGTTAGATACCGGACTTCTCGTTTTAAAGTAGGTATAATAATTTTGGGAACCCCATCCAACGTTGTCAGGGTTAGATTTTTTAATTGATTGGACAAGTTTTGGCTGTAAATGAAAATTCTTTGGCAAATCGTCAAAAACGCCTGTGATAATGCAATTCTCGTTATCTTGCTTTACTGTCTTATTCAGCGCTGCATCAACCGATCCAAAGTACTTTTGAGCAAGACTTTTAGCTATCACCAGATTATTTTGAGCTGCAAGTGGATTGGTGTAATTGGTTCTGACAGGGATGCTGAAAAAAGAGAAAAAATCATCATCAGCAAAAAGATACTGGCCACATTGAATACTTTCCTCGCCATATTCTATTGTTGCCTCACCCCGGGATAAAACTCTTATTGCTTCAGTGATTTCCGGAATCCCGGAAGATATGGCCTTGGCTTGTTCAGGACTTGTTACCGCAAAATTTACATCCTGTCCGCTGAGTCTTCCTTCCATCAGACAACGGTATATCCGGTCATGATCAGGGACACATTTATCAAAGCTTGTTTCATATAAAGCGTATGCTGTGGCAAATAATACTACTGCAAATGAAATGCTCAATCCAAAAAGCTTTGCAAATGACAGTGTGCCGTTTCTAAGGGCATTTCTGATGGCTATTTTGAGTTTTGTTTTCATAGGCCAGTTTAATTTATTAGCAATTAACAATTAATAATTATCAATAAAAGAGAAATGACTTACTGATGAGTAAAATTTTATCTCATATTCTGTCTTTATTATTGCTAATTGTTCATTGCTCATTGATTTCTATTGTTCATTGTTAATTGCTAATTGTTAATTGATCTCAATAGTTCATTTTTCATTGTTATTTATTCATTGATTTCTATTGTTAATTGCTAATTGTTAATTGTTCATTCATATCTAAGCGCTTCCACCGGATTTCTTGTTGCTGCCCGCCAGCTTTGC
>CAZLLD010000041.1:0-24316 GCA_964560225.1 uncultured Bacteroidales bacterium | reverse complement strand
TCATTCATATCTAAGCGCTTCCACCGGATTTCTTGTTGCTGCCCGCCAGCTTTGCCAGCTTACAGTAAGCAATGCAACCATTAATATCATTCCTCCCGTTGCTGCAAAAATCCACCAGCTTATCTCAGTTTTATAAGCAAAATTTTCGAGCCATTTATTCATGGTGTAATAAGCAATCGGAGTGGCGATTATTAAAGCGATGACGACCCATAAAACAAAATCTTTGTTGAGCAAAGCAAGTATTTCAGAGACTTTAGCTCCATTTACTTTTCGAATTCCAATTTCCTTTATGCGATCGTTTGAAGCAAATAGCGACATCGCCAGTATTCCCATGCAACTGATAATAATGGCGCAGACAGAAAAGAGCGTGAACACTTTTCTGAATTTTGTCTCAGATTGGTACATACTTTCTACTGCCTCATTATAAAACGATACTTTTACAGGGAAAAGCGGAGATATTTCTGATGCAATGTTTTCTATTTCCTCTAAGCTACTCTTCATTGCTTTGAAGTTGGCCGTTTTTATCTTAATCAGGGCAAATCCGGCTTTGTTATCATTTCTTATAACAAGGGGAGCAATCGGTTCATTCACAGGCCGAAAATGAAAATCTTTTACAACACCAATGATTTCGTAATCAATTTGATTTCCCGGGGTTATTATCCCGCCAACAGGATCAGGTCCATATTGTAGAAGGAATTGTTCATTAACTATTACTTTATGCTTGTCAGATTCGAGATTTTCATCATAAAGTCTTCCCTTTAAGAGCTTTAATCCCAATGTATTAAAAAAACCCGCATCAGCGCTGAAAGTGCGAAATTCCATCTGTTCTTTCTCGCCTTTAATCTGGAGTTGAGCGGCCCAGCCTTCCTCAATGTCACCCGGGTAATACTCGGTAAATATTACTTCTTCTATATCTGATTGTGCTAACAATGATTCTTTTAAAACTTCCTTTTTGCCTGATAATTCGTCGGTTAATTCCATTCCGATTATATTCTCCTGATTGATTCCCAGATTACTGGTACCAAATCTGACTTGTTTTTGTACCAGAATGGTAAAAAGAATTAATACAATAGTGACTGAAAATTGAATTGACACCAGCATTCCCTTGAGATAGGTCTTCTTTTTTGAAATAACTATCTTTTTTTTGAGGTTAACCAGTATTTCAGACGAGGCAATCCGGGTGGAAGGTATTATGCAACAAATAAAACTCAATAATACAACCGAAATAATTGTGGAAAATATAAATAAGGGTGAAAATATTAAATGCCGGTTAAATTGAATGGTTGTTTCTCTGGCGAGAACCGGCATAATAGCTGATACAATAAAATAAGCCAGTATGAATGAAACAACAAACAATAACAAAATTTCAAAGAACATATTGCCTATAATGATATTGCGTTTGGCTCCTATTACTTTTAGAATGCCAGTCTGTTTAATCCTTTTCTGCCAATGTGCGGTTGTGATGTTTAAGAAATTAACCAGCGCAATCATTAAAACCAGAAGAGCCACAAGACACAGGATGGATACCTGTAGTCGGTTACCTGTTTTCAAATAGGGAATATAAACACTGAAACTGGTAAAATAAACATCGGGAAAAGGAATCAGTTGCAGTTCATTCACACGTTCTCTCCTGTCTTCCGGGAAAAGTTTTATAATTTGATCTGCTGTAAATGAAGGATCTGTTTTTTCATCCAACAAAAGAAAGGTCTGGTAATTATTCCAGCCCCAGTTTGTAAATTCCTCAGGGCTAGGATATAGAATGCTTTGCATGGATTCAATATTGCATATGGAATTAAAGGAAAAAACCGTATTTGATACTTGTTCTTTAAATACCCCCGTTATGGTAAGTAAAAATTTATTATCCATTTTCACTGTTTTTCCCACGGCAGGTTCATTTCCAAATAAACGTCCGGCTAATTTCTTTGAAATCACAACCGACATGCGAGCATCAAGAGCAGTTTCAAGATTGCCTTCTTCTTCTTTGTAATCAAACAATTTAAAAAAACCGTTATCCGAAAATATCATGTCAGACTCTATAGGTTCTTCATTATTAATCTGAAAAACAGCAGGTCTCCAATTTCCCTTTATGCGAACAGAATTTTTTATACCTGAAATATTGGCATCAACAGATGTTTTTAAAATGGCGGGAGTGTTTGGCCATTGCTCACCTTGCTGAACAAAATAAATATTCTTGCCTTTTTCATGGAATTTATCTGTCGAAAACTCACTTACCGAATAAGCTGACAAAATCAACACGAGAGTCAGACTGAGTGAAAGTCCAAGCATGTTAATTATGGTAGTGGACGATTTTCTTGATAAGTTTCGAAATATTAGTTTTATATTACTTTTCATCTGTTTTCAATTGTTCATTGCTCATTGTTCATTGTTCATTGCTCATTGTTCATTGTTCATTGTAACAACCTCCATACTCCGCTTCATTTCTTCCGTTACAATTTTTCCGTCGAATAAATTGACAATCCGGTGTGCATAACCCGAATCCCTTTCGGAGTGGGTTACCATAACTATGGTGGTGCCTTCCTTGTTCAGATCCGACAGCAATTTCATTACTTCAAGTCCGTTTTTCGAATCGAGGTTACCGGTAGGTTCGTCGGCCAGGATCAGTTTGGGGGTAGCCACTACGGCACGGGCAATGGCCACGCGTTGTTGCTGACCTCCTGAAAGCTGCTGGGGGAAGTGACTCCGGCGATGTCCGATTTTCATCCGTTCGAGAATGCCTTCCACTGTTTTTCGACGAACGGATTCTTTGATCCGCATATATACGAGCGGTAATTCCACATTTTCGAATACAGTGAGCTCATCAATCAGGTTGAAACTCTGGAATACAAATCCGATATTGCCTTTTCTCATGTCGGTGCGCTGTCCTTCGCGGAGCGCCGATACGTCCTGCCCGTCAAATAAGTACTTTCCTTCGGTCAGGTTGTCAATCAGACCGACAATGTTCAGCAAAGTGGATTTCCCGCACCCCGACGGGCCCATGATGGCCACAAATTCACCCTTTTTCACTTCAAGGCTTACCTTGTTCAACGCTGTGGTTTCTACTTCATCCGTGCGGAATACTTTAGTGAGATCAATCGTTTTTATCATGTTTCAAGAATTATTTCGATAGTTCAATTTTTGGTACAGGAGTTCAAATCGGGTGCCACAAAAGTAAGTAGTTATTAAACAAGCTTATAGATATATTGCCTGCTATCCTGAGTGTAAAAAAATTGGGTTTTCTGTAAAATTATTGGACATTTTTAAAAGGGGATGAAGAACTAGATTAATTTTGAAAAGATTAATATTTGAATCTGTTCCGGAAGGCCAATATTGGAGAATGTCATTGCGAAGGAGCGAAGCGGATGAAGCAATCTGTTCTGAGCAGCTTATCAAGAAGGTCAGTGTGTGCGGGTAATCTGTTTTTCGTATAGAGATTGCTTCACTTCGTTCGCAATGACGCTACTCGTTCGCAATGACACTACTCGTTCGCAATGACGCTACTCGTTCGCAATGACGCTGCTCGTTCGCAATGACACTGCTAGCATGGAATAATGAACGATAAGACTTTTCGGATAGGACTCAATGATTATAAATTAGAATTTATGCAAACCGGTAAGATCCTTGTCGTTGACGACAACAAGAACACGCTGACTGCCCTTAAAATGCTGCTTCAGCTTGAGTTTGAAACGGTGATAGGCATTTCTAATCCGAATCTGATCATGACGGAGTTGAAGAAATGCGATATGGATGTCGTTTTGCTCGACATGAATTTCTCAGCCGGAATCAACACAGGTAATGAGGGTTTGTTCTGGCTGGGAGAGATAAAAAAGGACTTCCCTTCGACGGAGGTGATTATGATTACCGCATACGGTGATGTGGAACTGGCAGTGAAAGCGCTTAAAAAAGGCGCTGCCGACTTTATCCTGAAACCCTGGGAAAACGAGAAGTTGCTGGCAACCCTTATGGCCACTTTGAAATTAAGGCTTTCCAACATCCGGGTCGAAGAATTGCAGCAACGTGAACAAACCCTGAAAAAGGGATTGAACCAGGAACACAGGCATATCCTGGGCTCGTCTGCCGGGATGCTGAAGCTGATGCAAACCATTGCCAAGGTGGCCAAAACCGATGCCAATGTGTTGATAACCGGGGAAAATGGTACAGGCAAAGAGCTTGTTGCCCAGGAAATTCACAGGAGGTCTGAAAGAAATGATGAATTACTCGTTTCGGTGGATATGGGTACCATCCCTGAATCGCTTTTCGAGAGTGAATTGTTCGGACATAAGAAAGGTTCTTTTACAGATGCCCGCGAAGACCGTGTGGGCAAGTTTCAACTGGCTAATAATGGCACACTGTTTCTTGATGAAATAGGCAACCTGCCATTGCCTATGCAATCAAAACTGCTAACCACACTTCAGAACCGAACTGTGATCCCTGTAGGCTCAAACGAACCGATACCGGTTAATATCAGGTTGATCTGCGCCACCAATTGTGATCTGGAGCAGTTGGTAAGCCAGCAAAAATTCCGTGAGGATCTGTTGTACAGGATCAATACGATATGGATTGAAGTGCCTCCCCTCCGGGAGCGCGGCGGGGACATTGAATTGCTCTCCATGTTCTTTCTCACTTACTTTGAAAAGAAGTACCGCAAGCCGAAACTTATCATCAGTTCACAGGCCTTGCAAAAGCTGAACGAATATCCGTGGCCGGGTAATGTCAGGGAATTGCAGCATACCATTGAAAAGGCGGTAATTTTATGTGATTCAGCAATCCTGAACGCAGATGATTTCATTTTCCGGCCAACGGGAAGGCTTTCTGACACCAGCTTCCTCACCCTCGAAGAAATGGAAAAGCACATGATCGCCACGGCACTGGAAAAGCACAACGGCAGGCACACTGCTGTTGCCAATCAGCTGGGCATATCGCGGCAGACATTGTACAACAAAATCAAACGGTATGATCTTTAAATCATATAATATCTCGGTCATCATCCGCATGCTGATATTCGGTCTGGCAGCTGCGGCACTGGCTATATCCATATACCGGCACGCCTGGTTGCTGGCAGCTCCCCTGGTACTGGTTATCCTGATCTCTTTTTTTGACCTGTTAAACTTTCTGAACAGTCTCAACCGGAAGGTGGCTTTCTTCTTTGATGCCGTTACCAATGATGACACCACCCTGCATTACCCGGAAAAAATCCGTCCCCGATCCCTGCGTACATTGCATCAGAGCCTGAACCGGTTGAACGCACATATTGCAGATATACGGATCAAAAGCGAAAACAGGGAGCGATTTTTTCACGAAATGCTGAAATCCTCGGCTACCGGTTTGCTGGCAGTTGATGAAAAGGGATATATTGAACAGATTAATGACCCGGCACTTGAATTCATGGGTCTTCCTCATATCACTCATACAGATCTGCTCAGGCAAAAGAATTATGAACTGCATGAGCAGATGCGGTTGATAACTCCTGGTCAGAGCAGGACCATCAAATTGCTCCAGGGCAATGAAATGCGTTTGATTTCATTAAAGGTTGCACTGCTTCATTTCAATGCTAACAAGTACCGTTTGTACTCACTTTCGGATATCAAAGCCGAGATCGAAGAGAATGAACTTGACTCCTGGCAAAAGCTCATCCGGGTGATGACGCATGAGATCATGAATTCAGTAGCCCCCATTACATCGCTGAGCAATACGCTTTCACGTATATTCATTAAGAATGGCGAACCATTGCCGGCCGGGGATGTTACGGAAAAGCATATTGCCAACATCATTCACGGGCTCGGGGTAATTGAAAACACAGGAAAGGGATTGATGCGTTTTGTAGAGGATTACCGGAAACTCACCAAAATACCCAATCCGGTTTTTAAACCGATTCCGATTGACAACTGGCTGAACGGTATCCGGTTGTTGATGAAAAACCGCCTGGATGAAGCGGGAATCGATTTCAGAATAATGCGAAATTGCAGGGAAGAAGAACTAATTGGTGACGAGAAATTACTTAACCAGGTGATGATCAACCTGATCAACAATGCAGTTGATGCATTGGAAGGAAAACCTTCCGGAAGAATTGAAGTCCTTGTTTCGGAAAACTCCGGGGGAAGGCATAAGATAAGCATCACCGACAATGGAAAAGGCATTCCTGAAGAGGAGCTGGAAAAGATCTTTATTCCCTTTTATACAACCCGGGAAAACGGTTCAGGTATCGGGCTGAGTTTATCGCGCAAGATCATGCGACTGCATAAAGGCAGTATATCGGTTTTATCAAAGCAGGGTGAACAAACAATTTTTCTTTTAAGCTTTTAAATAGTATTCATCCGACAATTTCAATAACCATTTCCGGTTTGCCAAATTGGTCACGGATTCAACTGTTTCATCAGTTCAAAGCACAGCGCATCAACATTGCCCATATCCTTATTGAATGAAGATACATTTGTCAGGATTATCACACCCGTCTTCTTTTTAGTATCAATAGCCATGGAAGAGGTATATCCACCTGTTCCGCCGTTGTGAAAGATCCACTCGGCTCCGTTATCTGCTTTAATGATATGCCATCCCAGCGCCAAATCCATGTTCTTGTTGAAATCAAAGGTCTTTGTTTGGGTTAAGGTTAGCTCTTTGTTGGAGTCATAGAGCTGGGCAAGGACAAACCGGGACAGGTCATTAGTGCATGACAGCATACCTCCACACCCAACCAATACTGAGAAGTCCCAGTTTGGTGTTTCTTTTCCGTTCATATCCAGTCCTTTCACCAGCCGGTCTGCCACAAGTTGCCGGTTTGTAGTGGTGCTGTTCATCTCGTACTTTTTCAGAATTCTTTCCTGCAGAAGGTTTTCATAAGAAGATTTTTCAATTTTTCCAACCAGATATCCCAGCAAGCCTGCACCCAGGTTGGAATACTCATATTTTTCACCTGGATTTGACAGCAGCTTCATCTTGTCCGACAGGTATTGTCTCAGGTTGGCTTCATTATAGTCTTTATAAGGATTCAGCGGATCGGTGATGAGCATATTTGCCGGCAGTCGGGGAAGTCCGGAAGTATGATTGGAAAGTTGCCTGAAGGTAATCTGACGGTTATCCTTAATAAGGATATCCAGATATCCGTTAATGGAGTCGTCCAGGTTGACTTTGTTTTCCACCACCAGTTGGGCGAGCAGGGTTGAGGTGAAAACCTTGGTCATGGAACCGATCTCGAAAATGCTCAGGTGGTTGTCAACACTTTGAATGGAATCATTTTTAATTTGGATGCCATAAAAAACCGGCTTGCCGTGTTTGATCAGGGCAATGGAAAGTTGGGTATTATCAGGAAACACCTTTGCTTTTTCAGAGATGATCTTTGATTGACGAAGTGAGATTTTATTCGATGTTGCAGATTGCGAATTGATGGGTTCTTCTTCCTTACTGTACGAGTTAATGAGTAAAAGAAAGGAAAAGAAAAAGATAAGACTTGACCTCATGGAAATGGTTTTTAATGTAATCGATATCATTGATTATTCTTTTGTATCGGGTTCAAAGAACACCCACTGAATGGCAGGATTTTCTTTTTTCAATGCGCTTTCACAGGCATTGATCCGGTTGATCAAATCATCTACTGAATCTGCCTGTTTCATTTTGGCCTTAACGGCAACCATTACCTGAGGTCCCAGTTGCAGCGTAATCAGGTTAATAACCTGGTCTATTTCCGGCCGTGATTCCAAAATTGCCTTGATGGAAGCGCGTGTTTCGTCATCAGAACTTTGTCCGATCAGCAGGCTTTTTACTTTTACTGCCAGAAGTATGGAAACAACAATCAGCAACACCCCAATACCGATGCTGCCGATTGCGTCGAAAACCGGATTGCCGGTGATGATGGCCAGCAATACCGAAATTAGAGCAAACGACAAACCAAGCAGAGCTGCCACATCTTCACCAAGCACAACAACAAGCTCACTCTGGCGGCTGGTCTGATACCACTTCCAGAGCGACATGTTCTTTCTCAGTTTGTTGATCTGGGAGAGACACCCGAATAGTGAAGCGGCCTCAAAAACCATGCTTACCGACAGCACTGCAACGGCAACAAGCGGACTTTTAAGTCCTTCATGCGAACTCAGCTTGTGAATGCCTTCATATACAGAGAACAATCCGCCCATGCTGAATAATATGAGCGCCACAATAAACGACCAGAAATAGATTTCTTTTCCGTATCCAAGCGGGTGTTCACTGTCGGGTTTCTTTTTTGTGGCATTCAAACCAAAGAACAGCAAACCCTGGTTGCTGCAGTCGGCATAGGAATGGATTGATTCGGCCAGCATGGCTCCGGAGCCCGTTATGGCGGCAGCAATTGTTTTGGTAACAGCAATTCCCAGGTTGGCCAGCAGGGCAAAGAGAATTGATTTTACGGATGCACTTTGGCGTGACATGTTGATAAGCTAACTGTACAAATAACTACAATAATAAGAAATACAAATCATACTTTCAGAAGAAGATGATAACTACCGGCAAAAAATATAAAATTTCAGGACCACTAATTTTGCCATTCTAAAAATACAATTATTAAATATTTTTATTTTAATTGCATTGGTTTTTAAGTGTTCTGATGTGTATTGACACTTTTGTTCATTTTGCTTATAAATGGTGGAAAATAACAATAACAACATCATCGCTGTAGAACATGTTTCTCATTATTTTGGGGATAAAAAAGTTCTCGATGATGTGAATCTTTCCATCCGGAAAGGTGAGTTTGTAACGATACTGGGTCCTTCGGGTTGCGGAAAGACTACCTTAATGAAGCTCATCGGTGGTTTCCTGAAAGCTTCAGAAGGAAAGATTTCCATTGCCGGCACCGACATGACTTTTATACCGCCTCACCTCAGGCCGGTGAACACGGTATTCCAAAAGTACGCTCTGTTCCCGCATCTGAATGTATTCAACAACATTGCTTTCGGATTGAAGCTGAAGAAGTTGCCTGAAGCGGAAATTGAAAAAAGAGTAATGCAGGTGCTCAAAATGGTTACCATGACCGATTATGAAGAAAGAGACGTGGATACACTCTCGGGAGGTCAGCAGCAACGGGTTGCCATAGCCCGGGCCATTGTAAACGAACCGGAAGTGCTGTTGCTTGATGAGCCACTGGCTGCACTCGACCTGAAAATGCGCAAGGACATGCAGATGGAAATAAAAGCCATGCATAAAAAACTGGGCATCAGCTTTGTATATGTTACCCACGACCAGGAAGAAGCACTGACACTGAGTGATACCATCGTGGTAATGCGCGAGGGCAGGATTCAGCAGATTGGAACCCCCACTCAAATCTATAATGAGCCGGAGAACTCATTTGTAGCTGATTTTATTGGTGAAAGCAATATCCTTAACGGGGTGATGAAAAAGGATTGCCTGGTTGAGTTTGCCGGTAATGAATTTGAATGTGTCGATAAGGACTTCGCAACCAATGAGCCTGTTGACGTGGTGATCCGTCCCGAAGACATATTTATTTTTGAGAAGGTCGAAGCAGCCCAGTTCAGTGGTCAGGTCACCTCATGCATTTTCAAGGGCGTTCATTATGAGATGATGGTGACCACTCCTGAAGGGTTTGAGTTTATGGTGCAGGACTACAATTGCTTCGATGCAGGTGAAACGGTAGGTCTGCGCATCAAGCCCTTCGATATCCAGGTCATGAAAAAAGAAAGACTTTGCAATACTTTTGAAGGAACCCTGGTTGATCAATCGCATGTCAGATTTTTGGAAAATTCTTTCGGGTGCAACGATTCACATGGTTTGGAAGACGGTACTGAGGTGAAGGTCAGCGTAGCGTTTCAGGATATTATTCTGCATGATAATGAAGAAGATGGTGTGCTCAGCGGAACGGTCAGCTTTATCCTTTACAAGGGCAATCATTACCACCTGACCGTGCTTACTGATGAGAATGAACACATATATGTGGATACCAATGATATCTGGGACGACGGTGACCGGATCGGGATCAGCATCGCGCCAGAATCAATCCGTGTTGAAAAACTGTAAATAATTGACAAGGTGCAAAGGAAGGTGCTGTCATTTATCGGACGAAGAAGAAACTGGGCCATTCCTTATTCGCTCTTTCTTGCTTTTTTTGTTCTGGTTCCCCTGGCACTGATCGTCTTCTATGCATTTTCAAGTGAGGCAGGTGGTTTCTCCCTTGAAAATTTTAACAAATTTCTGAACCATCCGGAAGCCGTAAAAATTCTCATATACTCCATCGGAGTGGCCATGCTGACCACAATTCTTTGTCTGGTATTAGGGTACCCCGCTGCTTATCTGTTAAGCAGGATGGAGCCACGAAAAGCAAGCCTGCTGGTGATGCTGTTCATACTGCCCATGTGGATCAATTTTCTGATCCGAACCCTCGCCACGGTTGCACTGTTTGGTTTCCTGCGATTGCCTCTGGGCGAAGGGGCTTTGCTGTTCGGCATGGTATACAACTTTCTGCCGTTCATGATTTATCCTATATACAACATCCTGCAGAAGACCGATCGCAACCTGATCGAAGCGGCCCAGGATCTTGGTGCCACCCCGGCACAGGTTTTCTTCAGAACGGTTTTACCATTGTCGGTTCCCGGCATTACCAGCGGGATCATGATGGTTTTCATGCCGGTTATTTCCACCTTTGCCATTGCCGAGCTGCTCACTATCAATAATATCAAGCTGTTCGGAACCACACTGCAGGAAAATATATACAATGGCATGTGGAATTACGGTGCTGCTTTGTCACTGGTGATGCTCATCCTGATCGGCATTACATCTCTTTTCAATACACGCGGAAGCATGAAAGCATCTGAGGAAGGAGGTCTGATATGATGAAAAGAATACTGACTTCATCGTACCTGGGTATTCTGCTTGTCATGTTGTATGCGCCCATCCTGATCATCATCATTTTCTCCTTTACCGAGGCCAAGGTATTGGGCAACTGGACCGGCTTTTCGCTTAAACTTTATGCTTCTCTTTTTGAAGGAGGGGTGCATCATTCGCTAACCAATGCGCTCTGGAATACGCTGATCATAGGGTTATGCGCTGCTTTCATATCCACCATTCTGGGCACTGTTGCCGCCATTGGCATATTCAACCTGAGTGCCCGGCAACAGCGGGCTGTTCAAACGGTGAATGCCATTCCCATCCTGAATCCCGATATCATCACTGCCATATCTCTTTTCCTGCTGTTCGTCAGTCTGGGGATCACACAGGGTTATACCACGGTGATCCTGGCGCACATCACATTCTGCACGCCTTATGTGGTGCTGAGTGTATTACCCAGGCTTTACCGCATGAATGCCTCGCTATATGAAGCCGCCCTGGACCTGGGAGCCACACCACTTCTGGCCTTAAGGAAGGTGTTGTTTCCGGAGCTGAAGCCGGGCATGATCAGTGGTTTTATACTTGCCTTTACCCTTTCAATCGACGATTTTGTAGTCACCCTGTTCACCATCGGCAATGAAGGTCTTGAAACCGTTTCAACCTATATTTATGCCGATGCACGCAAGGGCGGATTGACACCGGAGCTCCGTCCGCTTTCTGCCATCATCTTTGTTTCCGTGCTGGTGCTCCTGGTAATTATCAATCGCAGAGCCATTAGAAAAACCAATATTAAAACATCATGAAAAAACCCATGCTGCCTGCTGCCACGAGAGTTTTGATGACTCTCGCCCTGATTGTTGCTGTTGTATTCATTTCCGGTTCCTGCAAAGAAAGCGAGGAATCCCGGAAAGCGATCCTGAAAATATACAACTGGGCCGATTATATAGATGAAGACCTGCTGACGGAATTTCCTGTCTGGTACAAGGAACAAACAGGGGAAGAGGTTAAAATTGTATACCAGGTATTTGACATGCCCGAGGTAATGTATACAAAAGTTGTGCTCGGAAAGGAAGATTTCGATTTGGTTTGTCCCACCCAGTACATCATTGAACGGATGCTCCGGAACGACTTGCTGTTGCCCATCGACCGCGACTTTGGAAAGACTGGCAATTACCTGGGGAACCTAGCCCCCTTCCTGCGCAGCCGCATGGATGCATTCAGTGTTCCCGGTAAAAATGCGGAGGATTACATGCTTCCTTATATGTGGGGAACATCGGGAATTTTGTACAATACAGCGTTGATCTCCAAAGATGAAGTTCAGAGCTGGGCCTGCTTCTGGGATCCCAAGAACAAAGGCAAAATCCTGATGAAAGACCATTACTGGGATGTCTATAATCTGGCAGCCATCTGGGGCTTTTATCCTGATATCGCTTCGGGTAAAAGAACCCGGTATGATGTTTCCAATGATCATACCGATGAAGATATTGCCATGGTTGAGAAGCAGCTGAAACTGCTGCAGCCCAACCTGGCCGGCTGGGAAGCCGATTTCGGAAAGGAAATGATGACCAAGGGCGAAGCCTGGATGAACTATGCCTGGAGCGGTGATGCGGTCTGGGCCATTGAGGAAGCTGCGGCTGTGAATGTTTCACTGGACTATGTAATACCCAGGGAAGGCAGCAACATATGGTTCGATGGTTGGGTAATTCCTAAAAACGCGCGAAATGTGAAAGCGGCCAGCTACTTCCTGAATTACCTGTGCCAGTCAGACATTGCGTTGCGCAATATGGATATTACAGGATATACCAGCGCCATTGCAACCCCCGAGGTGAAGGAGGCCCAAATTGATTCTTCTTTGACAGAAACAGTGAACCTGAGTTACTTTTTCGGACCGGGCAACGACAGCTTGTTGGTTGACCCCATTCAATATCCCGACAGCAGCGTGGTGGAGCGTTGCGTGCTGCTGCATGACTTTCTCGATAAAAACGACAAGGTGCTTGAAATGTGGAGCCGTGCCAGGGGCGACAGCCTGAACCGCAGGATGATTTTCATCATTGTGGGCGTGGTGGTGTTGCTTGCAGCCGCACTGATCTACAACCGGGTTAAAAAGTCGCGCGGTAAAAAGAAAAGATCAAGAAAGAATTGATTTGGGATATAAAATAAATAACGAAGTAAAAAGATCATTGTAGTCAATTAAAACAAAACACTTGCTTTATTAAATTGAAATGAGCTTTGAGAATGAGATGTCCCCCTTTGGAGGG
Source organism: uncultured Bacteroidales bacterium (assembly GCA_964560225.1). Classification (GTDB taxonomy): domain Bacteria; phylum Bacteroidota; class Bacteroidia; order Bacteroidales; family UBA10428; genus UBA5072. Next base: position 11,258 of record CAZLLD010000041.1, on the reverse strand, counting down.
GGCTGGGGGAGGAAATTACACGCTAATAGTGTTTAATAATACATTTTTGGAATAGTTTTAAAACAAGTAGTTTAGGATGGATTCATGGACCTCCACCCCCTGACCCCCGCCAGCGGGGGACATTGCTATGCCAGGCATTAGCTAAAATAATATTGAGGCGAATATTTGCAGAAGTATTAGTAACACTACAAATAATTATAAAATCGGTGGCTATAACAAACCCACTGCACCATTTTTATTTTATACGCTACCATCAATGAAAAACCGCATCCAGCTGCTGGTAGGCGGTATGCATCTGTTCAATAGCCTGGTTATTTTTTTGGGCATCATTTACTTTCAAAACTTCCTTCAAAGCCTTTGTTTTTGCAAGCAATTCCTTTGCTGCAGCATCAAACTGGGGAATCCGGTCGCCCAGCCTCCTTTTCAGCTTGTCCTGCGGAAAGGCGGCCACTGCTTCGGCTTTGGCTATCAGGTTGTCCGTTAATCCTGCTATCTCGTCATATTTCCTGGCCGGTAAGAGCTTGTGATAAATGATGTAAAGTGTCTGGTGATATTCATCCAATTCCCCGATCACGGGCCTGATCACGCGCATCATCATTTCAAATTCGCGGTGAAGCTTTTCTGCTGCCTCCAGCAGGGCTTCCTGGTTGTTTTTTTCAGCGGCTGTATAATAGGTTTCAGCAACTGCGTTCAGTTCATTCAACCGGGTTTTCCAGTCACCTTCACGTTCCCTGAGAATGCCGGGGAGTTTAGCGTTGTTGATGGCCTGCACCGATGCTTTGATCTGCGGTACAAATCCTTTGAGCGCCTCATAATCCTTTGCCGGATAGGCGTTGTGCCACATCGGGTAAATCACCTCGTGAAAGGCGAACAATTCGGGTACTTCGGAGGTGATTTCAGCAGAATCAATCTTTTCCTGAGCGAAAGAAACACTTGTTAATGATAACAAAATCAAGGTGAACAGGAATACAGACAGCTTTTTCATATTGTTAGGCTTTTCGGGTAAATATCTAGGGAGCTTCTCGTTTCAATAACAATAATAAGATAATTGTCGCAATAAAAAAATGACTATAAGGATGTAATATAATTGGTTATAATGAAGCCAGGTCATGGCGAAGCGAAGTCTCCCGAATTCAACAATATCAGACATATACTACATTTATGCAGGTTGGTCTAATATAAATTGAAATTCGGCTGGGTAGTAAGTTTATCAACATTAATTTTTATTTTACTCAACCATGGAGCCACTGGCGGAATTTTATCTTCAAGCAACAGCTGTTGCCATTTCTCATCTGTTAACCGATCTGAAGCAGGCTGAATAAACTCATAATGGCTGAAAACACCTCCGCGCGCAATGTATAATAAACCATTGATTTCAACCACAACATAGATTTCATCACCCATACCCACACATTCCTCAAGGCATTGATCTTTGTAAGTATAAACATCGGCTGCAACAGCCATGTATTTTTCCGGTGTTGCAACTTCGTATACCGACATTTTATCGGATTCAATAATGTTTAAAGTCAGGTGTTCAATGCGTCCGCCTAAAAATGACAGGTCATTGAATTCCTCATTTGTCAAGTATTCTCCTTTGATTTCTTTCTGACTTGTATTTAAAAGCAACTGTGCTATTTTAATCAACTCATTGTTTCTGTACTTCAGCTTTTCAGACATAAAGCCCAGGTCGGATAAAAACTTATCATTTAGTTCAAGCATTTCAATGCTTTTTGCCCAAAAATCAATCTGCGGTTCAACGTAGGCAATCTTTTGCGGAGGCGGTATTTCTCCTCCATCACCCATTTCAGCTGCAGAAGGCTGTTCGATATATAAGATCATATCATGTTTTAATTCAGCCCACGATGCAAGCATGGTATTCAGGCTCTTTAACTGCCATGACGGCATTTGCATAAAATACGGTGAGTTATTGTTTTTATTCTGCAACGTCAGGATGGTTTCCATTTGTTTATTATACATACTGGAATTCCAGTTGGAAAAATTCCTGAATTTCTGTTTCAATACGTTTAGTGTGTCGGGATAGCCTTCCCAGTTATGTTTTTCACTGTATACATTAAGCAGAATATCCTCAGCAGCATTGTTACCTGTGGCAGCTAATACATCCAGGCCTTTGGGAAACGGTCTCCTGGGTTTGGGATCTGTAACATGTACCAGCCTTTGCAATATTTCTGCATCAAAAGTATATCTCCCTGCTGTAAACAATACTTTTTTTCGCTCAATGAATTCTTGAGTACGTTCGTTTATTCCTTTGTTTTGGAACTTCCTGGGGTCTTTCGCAAACAGGGCTCCCCGTATCTCATTAAGCTTATCAGGAGTAAGCATTTCAGAAATATTGCCGGTCTTATGATTTCGCAGAACTTCCATCATAAGTATCAAAGAAAGATTGTTTTCTTCACCTGCCAGGAAATTTATCAGATTTGAATAATCCAGGTATTTCTTCCTGGAATTTTCAGATTTCATTATTGCATATGCCATAAGCACCGACCGGGACAAGCCTTCATCCTCATCGGCAAAAATGGAAGCTGAGTTCAGCCATTTCACACATCTGAAATAATTCTTCAGAGAATCGGTGCGCGTATAGTTTCCCCTTGGTCGAAACTGTGTATAATCCAACAGTGAATCTCCCAGAAATAATGATTTTCTCCCTTCAGCATTTTTAATTCTTAGTAATTCAGTTTCATAAAGCGATGTGTACGAATCAGGTACCTGATATATATTATTATTCAGCAAGGAAAGGGCAATTGTGTAATATGTGTCTGACCATTCAGCAGCTTTCTTGACTGTAGGATCAGTTGTTGTTTTTATTATTTCTTCGATTGTTTTACTTTGTTCCGCAAAAAAACCCGAAAGCAGGGGTATCATTTTTTCTTCTTCAATTAGCTGCATTTCTTTGCTTATGTGCATGTGCAAAACCTGAAGATACAAGTCAGTGGTTATAAAACTTGGTGTATAATCATAGTAATTTCTATCATAAACATGGAATAATTGATAGTGATCAGCTTTATTGATTACAAAACCATCGTTCCTTAAATGTTCAATTATTGCAGGATCAATTTCAGCAAATTGTTGCAGGTTGACAACATTATCAATATTGGCCTTTAGCTGTGCATTCTCTTTAATAAAATTGCTTTTATACAGTTCTTTCTCAAAAGTTAAGATTTTATCAATAAATTTTTCCTCCTGATTGTTCAGTTTAATCTGGAAATTATCATACCAGAATACAGGTTTATACCAATTTGTACTGTTGAATTTTGAACGAAACACATAATCCATAAAAAGAAAACCATGTCTGGCTAATATTTCAGCTCTTAATTCCCTCAATTCCTGAAAACTTTTCTTGCTTAAATCAACCTTAAAATCAAAAGGAGGAGGATCTGTTTTATCCTTATAGAAGTCATGATAATACTTGATATACTCTTCAGCCAAATAAGGCGCGTTGGTGTCAATTGCTTCATCAGCAAGAGGATATCCCTCATCATATTCAGCAAGCTTTGTAAGCTTATTATCGAGTTTATAACTGTTTTCAACATTACTTTTTCTTGCATTGCATGCTATTAGCAATACAACCACAAAAATTACAGATACTTGCTTAATTATCATGACTGATTGATTTTGGAATTTTGGTATAATTGAAGGATATTTTTTGCCCGGTTTAACCTCAATGAATCATCAATTTCTTTTACAAAGTATAATCCAAATGAATCCCATTCATATTCACGAATACGATAAAGGTTTTTGGGTTGCTTTTCAACTGCTAAGATTGTTTGGTGGCCATCATCATATTCTTTTAAAGAAAATGCTTCAAAAGGGGCACTAAGTTTTGATCCTAGCCACAAAGGCCGGATATAACCCCGGTCGATTTGAAAAATAAACAAACGTTTTCTCAAAAGGGAATCAAAGGGTGTGGGTTTAATTATCCCTATAAAAATATCAGGTTTGTCGTCATGGTTGATATCTCCAATTTCTGCTTGAAATATCTCATAGGGAGTATAAATCCGGTCTTTTGTGCCTGAAATAGAATCATGAGCAATGACCATATATTTTGAAAGCTTGCTGTTGTATTCAATGGATACAATACCCTTGAATGATCCCTGGTCAATTTTTATAGTTTTAGAAAATTTATCATTATCTGAACAGGCACTAATGATAACGAATGTAGTTATAATAATGATTAGTGACTTTCCTGGCAAACCGGCATTATGTGTTTCTTCATATAACTGACGCATGAGACAAACGGAGTAATGGAATAAGCGAGTTCATTACTTTCAAATGTAGTAAATTCTTTGAATTTTTAAGTTAGTCGGCAGCTATGGTTTTAGTCACTACTAATAAGAGATTGTTTGCATTTTCGTAATAGAGTGTATAATTTTATCACCCTGTATATTTAATATAAATTGCAACATGATGATCGTCCGCAAACCCACCCCTGAAGAAATCAAAACAGCCCATTCCTGGGGCACCTGGAGCAAGGAACCATCGGAGTTTCCCTGGTCGTATGACTGCAAGGAAACCTGTTACATTCTCGAAGGGGAAGCTGTGGTTACAGGGAAAGACGGGAAGACCATCAGTTTTGGCGCAGGCGATTGGGTTGAATTCGAGGAAGGACTGGAATGCACCTGGAAAATAAGCAAAACCATTCGCAAAAGGTATTTGATGGAATAATTTTGGAGACTCACTTATCTGCTGAAAACATTACCTGTTTTTTCTTCAATTCGTTTGATGTTGCCCTTACAATGATCCGCCCCGGCTTACCTCTGCAAATGGAAGTCTTTTTATTTTATCGGGTCCAAGGTTACAAAATAAACACTGTTTTCCAGCATAGGCAGACTTGTTGAGAACTCACTTTTTTTAACAACTATTTCTGATTCTGATTCCGGTTTTCCGGAAGACAATGCTTTCAAATCGGCCACTTCCTCACGTTTCAAATCGACCGGACGACCCATTTCCAGATATCTGGAATAAGGATCGTTATGGTTATAGCCAATGCGGTAGATCTTCATCTTGTATTTGCCATTCGGAATATTGGTCAACTTTACGGTAGCCGGTGCTTTTTCTTTTGCAACCAGCATTTTGGTAAAAAACTCCTGATCACTGGGTTGCCCCTCAACCCGTCCTTTTATTGGATGGGTTAAATCCCAGAAAAGCACCTGATAACCACCTTGAGTATCATTACAAACATAAGAAGCCGTATCTGAAGATATGATTTCTGTGGAACCAAGCTGAGCAAGGCACCAGTAAGCCCAATAGGCTGATTTTTTTATGCCCTGAAAATTGATCAAACCGAAACCTCCATGAAATGGTCGCCATCCGGGACCGTTTTCTTCAAAAATGTCGGTGAATGTCCAATAGCTCATACTACCCATTTTTTCAGTATTTCGAAGTTGCTGAAGAATATAAGGTGCCGAGAAGTAGGAATCGTGAATCGGATCTCTGGATGAATAAGAAGCACTCCATTCAGTTATATAAATTGGAAGACCTGGTTTAACCGAATTTGCTACTGTTTCAATACCACGGTTGGCGCCTTTGGAAACTGCATTGAGATCGCTGCTGAGGTATAAAAGGTTTTCGCCGGTTTCATCGAGGCCCGTCGGACCCCCTGCCAAACCATAAGGGTGAAAACTGATAAAGTCTAAAGGAAGATTCTTGCTTGCTGAAAGGTCAATGAGTTCCCTAAACCATCCGGGGCCGGCAGGGCCTCCTATGTTATATGAAGGATTAACAGAGGCAATTGCTTTCGAGGTATGTTCGTAGAGTTTCAGATATGCATCTCGTGCCGACTTACCCGTTGGGGGTTGAAAGAAAATGCTGAGCTGGGGTTCGTTCCATATTTCAAAACGCCATTTCTTAACTTCTTCTACCCCATATCGATCCGTCCAGTGCTGAACCAGTGCAGTAATCAAATTATCCCACTTGGTGTAATCTTTCGGAGTAGAAACATTGGCGTTCCACCAAAAGATGGTACGATCACCGGCTGCCAATGCATTGGGCATGAAGCCTATTTCTACAAATGGGCGAATTCCTATTGACAGCAAATAATCATACACATCGTCAATATATTGCCAGTTATATCTCGGATTGCCCTGTTTATTTTCAGAATAAACACCTAGTTCGTCGTGTAGCAGACCATGAGCGCGGAGGTAAGTAAAGCCCAGTTCATTTTTGCAGACTTCAAGTTGCCGGCGCCACCCGTCGCGTAAACCTTCTCCAACCCTGCCGGCTCCCACACAATCCTGCCATATCATGGAGCGGGGACCTTTAACCTGGGTCAGATCTGCCTGAATTATCCTTTCATTCTGGGCTGAAAGTATACTGGTAATTGATACCAATATTAAATTCAATAAGGTAATTCTTTTTCGTTTCATGGGTTCAATTTTAATGCAATGAAAATGATTATGTCAGATTGGTGTGACAACTTTATCCTTAAAAGGATCAAAGATATTTTTTTTTGAATGCAAAGCAACTTGTACACCATCTAATGCTCCATAAGTGCAATAAAGATAATAATAACCATTGATTATATACACAGGGGATCTTCTTAATCCGCCAGGCACTTTTAGCGGGCGTATAGCGCTGACTATCGCTCAGGAGCCTGGTGGCGGAGGGCATACAGCATGGAGAGTAACCGACAAACTGGAAGGTAAAAGAGAAACCCTGAAGAACGCCCGGGGAGCCAATGGGTATAGAAGAATTTATTTGCTGAAGATTTGAATAGTCGTTGATTCAACTTCAGAAGAAATTGCTTTTACTTTAATGACACCTTTCTGTCCGGGACAGGAACGAATAATAGCTAATGCAAGACCATTGAATGCTTTTCTACTGTATGAAGGGAAAGGTGTCATATCAGTAGGATCTCCATTGTCAGTTGCAATAATTTCACCCGGGCCTTCAATGGAAAATTCAATCAGGTTATTCGATCGGGGTACGGTTAATCCGTTTTGGTCTGCTATGCGCACAGTTATGAACGACAGGTCTTTCCCGTCGGCACTGATTTCGCTACGGTCGGCCGTCGCTTCAAGCTGAGCCGGCGCTCCGGTGGTTTTCACCACATCCTCAGCCCATTTTTCACCATTTTTATAGGCGACCACTTTCAATTCACCCGGTTCATAAATAACATCATCCCAGCGCAGGCGGTATTCATACCGGCCTTTTTTCTTGCGGCCCAGTGATTTGCCGTTCAGGAAAAGCTCAGCTTCATCACCTGAGGTAAATACATGAACCGGGGTTATTTCTCCTTTTCGTTCCGGCCAGTTCCAGTGAGGCAGTATATGTGCCATGGGCAGGTCGGGCCGCCATTGTGACTGGTAGAGATAGAACCGGTCCTTCTTGAATCCGGCCAGGTCAATGATGCCGCAGTAGGAACTTCGGGCTTCATAATAGGGCGTCGGTTCTCCCAGGTGATCCCAACCGGTCCACACGAATTCACCCGCTACAAAAGGATTTTTTTCTAATGAGCCGAACACTTTGTCGGGTGAGGATCCAAAATCCACTGCATACAACTCATATGAGCTCACCTGGTTCATTTGCGAATCTCCGCCACGTCCGTCACGTAACGGTGAGCTGATATCGGGAGTCACCGGGAACAAGTAAATGCCGCGGCTGCTGAATGCCGCGGCCGTTTCGGTGCTTAATATAACCTTGTCAGGAAATGCGGCACGAAAGGCCGGGTATTGAGGTGCTGTGCGGATGCGATCGGTGCCCTCAAATTCGGCGGCCTGCCGGATGCCTTCTCCCTGGTAATTCAAGCTGATCATATCCAATGCGGCAGGGAAGGGCATGTGTGGCTTGGCAAAATTCATGGAGGCGGTTGCTGGGCGGGAGGGATCTTCTTCACCCATGATGTCATTCAGTTTTTGCGCAATAACTGCTCCTTCTTTATCGGTGTATTGTTCTCCTACCTCGTTGCCAAAGCTCCACATGATCACCGAGGGATGGTTGCGATCGCGCCGGATGAATGCCCGTGTATCCTGTTCGAACCAATCGTTAAAAATCAAATGAAAGTCAAGCGGGGTTTTCTTTCGCTCCCAGCTGTCGAATATCTCGTCCATTACCAGGAATCCCATGCGGTCGGTCAACTCCAGCAATTCAGGTGCAGGGGGATTGTGCGACATCCGGATGGCATTGCACCCCATTTCCTGCAATAGCTGCAACTGGCGTTCGGCAGCACGAAGGTTAAAAGCCGCACCCAGGGCACCCAGATCATGATGCTGATTAACACCTTTGATTTTGATATACTCACCGTTAACAGCAATGCCTTTATCCGGATTGAATTCCAGTGAACGAATCCCGAAGCGGGTTTCGTACCGGTCGATTTCTAAGTCATACTGCCACAGCGTAGTGACGGCGAGGTAAAGATTGGGCGTTTGGGTTGGCGGAGGTCCCCATAGTTTGGGATGTGTAAGAGTCACGGAGCTTTCAGCTTCGCTATTTTTTCCGGCCCTTATTGACAGGCTGAGCGGTTTGAAAACCGCAACAGCTTCACCGGTTCTGTTCCCCTTCGCATCAAGTGAATAGATCTCTGTTATTGCTTTTATTTCGGCATCATGGTCTGAATCGTTGTTAATCGACACTTTTAGATCAATAGTTGCAGTTTCATCTGAGATACTGCGTGTTGTTATAAAAGTTCCCCACTGGCCAATATGAACCGGATGGGTCTTGATCAGCCAAACATTCCGGTAAATGCCTCCTCCCGGGTACCAGCGGGATGAGTTGGGTGGGTTGTCAAGCCTTATGGCCAGCTGGTTTGCTTCGCCCGGAACGATAAAAGGAGTAAGATCCACACGCCAGGAAGCATATCCATAGGGCCATCCGCCAACAAGGTGACCGTTAAGCCAAACCATGGCATACGACATGGCGCCGTCTATTTCAAGGAAGATGGATTTGCCTGTATCCGAAGCCGGGATATCCAGTTTTCGGCGGTACCAGACAACACCGTGAACGGGCAGGCGGCCCATACCACCTCCGACTGCTGCATTTTCTCCTTCCAAAAAGGGGCCTTTGATGGCCCAGTCGTGTGGCAGATTAACTGGTTCCCAGGCGCTGTCGTTGAAATCTTTCTGTACAAAAGGGAAATTGCTGCCGGGATTCCCGTCGGGCCGGGTATATCGTTTACCGGGATCTTTAATAAATTCATTTCCTGTAGGTAAGATCCACGCTTTAAGTGTGGTGCCGGCAGCTTCAACAGCTGCTTGTTCGGTAGGCTTTGTATCGGCAGGCTGGAAATCTGCAAAAGCGCCAACCTCAGGACGCACATCATAAATGAGATCATCGGCAACAGTGGCACTGTCATACCTGAAAAAGCGCCATCCCTGGTTAATCGAAATACGTTCACGTATTGCGCCGGTATTTGCTGATAACTTACTTTGCGAAGAACCGAGCGTTCCGGCAACCAGGGAAATGCATACAGCAAAAAGCAAATTTACTATTGCGTACAGTTTTAAGTTTTCTGCTTTATAAAAAAGAAGCTTCATGTTATCTGAAATTCCATTACGCAGTTTTTGAGCTGATCTTTTCGGAGATCCACATTTTGATAATGGATTGCCGGGTAATGCCAAGACGCATTGCTTCCTTATCAAGCTGATACACCATCCAGGCAGGAAAATCCACCGTTATCCTTCTTTGCTCCAGGCCGGGTCTTTTCAGTTGCGATTTATCCAGGTATTCAACAGTGCTTTCGCCGGCTTCGAAAAGTTTGTCAAATTCCGAGGCTTTCATATATTTCTTTTTCATCTTTTCTTGCTTTTCTTACTGATATAATTCTGATGTTATGGTTACGAATTGTATAGATACCGGTCCAAACAGCCTGATTGATTCTGCCGATTATCATGATCCGTGGCTCATCAGAAGTTCTGGCTCGTATCTCAATCCGTTCAGGATCTTCCCATAGCTGTTGAGCTTCAATAAAATCAATCCCATGTTTTAATTGATTCGATACACTTTTTTGTTCATCAAATTCAAAATTCATGAAAGCAATTTGTATACTAAATTACATAAAAAATATGTAAATAATATGTATTTATTCCTTATTTATTTTCTTGCATATATGACTAAGAAATATGGGCACGACCCATAGCCGTTAAGCTAAGGAATTGCTCAATTATTCTATAAAACAAGGCACTAACTTTATTAATTTGAGATGAGTTTTGAAAATGCGTTATCCCCCGCTGGCGGGGGCTGGGGGTGGATTATCGCATGCTACCAATACTCAATATTTATAAATTTTCGAATATTAAGTTAACACGAAAAACAAAATGAATTCATGTAAGTCCACCCCCTGGCCCCCGCCAGCGGGGGACATCGCTTCGTTCAGCCTAATTGCAATAATATTTAAGTATGTGCAAATGAAAGATTATCAACAATATGCATCCTTAGCTTGACGGCAAAAGGGCACAACCTGAACCGAACCTGCGAATGCCAATTCTTCAGATTTTCCTAAAGAGACTATTTAAAAATCCTTTGTGCAAAGTCGTGAAGCGACTTTCTCCAAACCTGCCATTCGTGGTCGCCGGGGAATGAATTGAACTGTACATTAAGGCCGTTCTCCCGGAATGTCTGAACGGCTTTTTTAGTATGTTCAAAGCGTGGATCCTGCTCGCCAACCGAAATGTATAATACCTTCAGCGATTTGTTGAAGGAGGAGGAGTTGGTTAAAATTCCCGGAATGGCGACCTCGGCATCAAATTGCTTCCCCTGTGGATTGGCTATGCCACCGAAGATGCCACTGCTGAATATCCCGATGTATTTGAAAAATTCTGTATTTCTGAGCCCGGTGTAAAATGCCTGTCCACCTCCCATGGAAAGGCCTGAAATGGCCCTGTTTTCGGCACCCGTCAATACTCTGTAATGTTTTTCAACAAAAGGTGCAATGTTACCCATCATCTCTTCCTTGAAAATGGCCATGGCCTCGTCGGTATAACCACCCAGTCCTTTTGCCTGCGGTGCGTTGCCGTTTGCCATGACCACAATCATGGGTTTGGCTTTTCCGTCGGCAATCAGGTTGTCCATAATGACATCCGTTTTACCCTGCACAGCCCAGCCGCGTTCATCTTCACCTCCGCCATGCTGAATGTATAGAACCGGGTATTTGATTTCATTATTGATATTATAGCCCGGGGGTGTGTATATATTCATCCTGCGCCAGGAACCTGTTGTATTTGAAAAGTAGGTAACTGAACGTATTTCACCGTGCGGAACATCTTTCACTGTGTAGAAGTCAGCGCCTTCTTCGGGAATGTCAATTCCGC
>CAZLLD010000040.1:17284-34198 GCA_964560225.1 uncultured Bacteroidales bacterium | reverse complement strand
GAGAAAGTCAGGTAAATAATACCATATTTATGGCTGTTGGCTGTTGGCTGTTGGCAAAAACATGTAGTCTATAACACCGGCAAGACGATTTCGAACACTGTATAATCTCCGGATGATTTGGCTGAGATTGTTCCGTGGTGCATTTGAATAATCTGACGGGATATACTTAATCCAATGCCCGAGCCATTTTCTTTGGTGGTATAGGAAGGTACAAAAATGGATTCAGAAGCAAGCTCATCAATTCCGCTTCCGTTATCATGTATCTGAATAACTGTATAGTTTTGGGGAATGTTATAGGCCTTGATGATGATCTCACCACGCCGGTGGTAAATTGCCTCGACCGAATTTTTTACCAGATTGATCAGTACCTGCTTGATCAGCTTTTCATCAGCCGTCAGTCTGAGGTTTTCAGGGAGGATTTCGATCTTAAAAAGAATGTTGTGTTTCTGAAACTCATTTGAAAACAGGATCCCGATCTGATCAATCAGTTTCTTGAGCAAAATGATTTCTATCTTCAAAACAGGAACGTCTGTCAGATTCCTGAACCTTTCAACAAAATCTATCAATCCCCTGCTCCGGTCCTCAATTACATCCACACTCTTCAATGCGTCATCGATATGCTCCTCTGTTATTTCATCCAGGTTTTTCCGGATATTTCCTTTTGTAAAGCATCTTTTGATGGCCGTTGTCAGCGTAGTGATCGGCGTTATGGAGTTGATGATTTCGTGCCGCTGGATCCGGATCAGCTTTCGCCAGGCATCAAGCTCACCTGCTTCCAATTCAGGACGGATGTTCTGGAAACTGATCAGTTGAACCATCCGGTTATCAAAAACAATGGATCCTGATTTGACAGCAAGCACGCGTTCATTCCCGTTTACCCTGATTCTTACCGGAGAGGAAGTTAGCTTACCACCGGAAATCAACAATCCGGAAAGCTCTGGGCAGAGTTCCGCAAGCCTGTCGATGTGATTCAAGGTATGAATACCCAGAAGTTCGCGCGCAGCCTGGTTAAATATCTCAACCTTGCCATCCTGATCAAAAGCCACAATTCCGGCATCAACTTGCCTGACAACTGCCTGAAGATAATGAAACTGGCGTTCCCTGTCAACTCGGGCTGTTTGCAGTTTCTTATTGATCTGATCAAGATGAAAGGTGATTCCTCTGAAATTCTTTTCAATCCTTTGTCTTGAGAAAGCAAGTGTAGTATCATTCTCCTGAAGAAAAACCAGGAAATTAGCCAGGTCCCGGTTGATCCGGTTATGAAAACGAATAAGCCATATCACCTGCAAAATCAGCAGTAAGAGAATAAAGAGACTGGTTGCCGGCCGGTTTGTTTGTGTAAGCAGCCATACCAGAGCAAAACAGTTTGCGAATATGAGGATGACCCTGATTGCAACAATCAGTGAATAACGATTATTGTTCATGGTTGAATTTTCTTCTATTAACCATCACGCAGAAAATATTGTTTCCTGCAATATGCAAATCACAAAGAAATCCCATATTCCCTTGCCTTTGAATACAATGTGGTCCTTGATATCTCAAGCAGTTTTGCCGCTTTAGTAACATTCCCGTCAAATCGTTCCAACGCCCTGATGATTGCATTTCTTTCAATATCTGATAAGCTGCCGGTTTCTCTGTCAATATCCCGGGCATCATACACGTTTGCATTGCCAGATTTTAAACCAAGATCATCGGGTTTCAGTATGTCGGTATCACATAATATGACTGACTTTTCAATGGTATGCTTCAATTCACGGATATTGCCCGGCCAACGATAATCTGACAGGGCATCATAAGCGTTCCCGGTCATTTTTAACGTAGACTTTCCGTATTTTGAGGCAAATTGTTTTAAAAAGTAATCAGCAAGTCCGGGAATGTCTTCTTTCCTTTCACGTAAAGGCGGAAGTTCAATCTGTATGGTGTTGATCCTGAATAACAGGTCCTCCCTGAAAAGATTCAGATGAACAAGTTCAACAGGATTCTTATTGGTTGCCGAAATTAGCCTGAAATCTACTTTTACCGGATTGTTAGTACCCAGCCTGGTTATTTCAGAGTTTTGCAGTACACCCAGCAGCTTGCTTTGCGCCGGCATAGACAGGTTGCCTATTTCGTCCATAAACAGGGTTCCTCCGGAAGCAGCTTCAAATCTTCCCGTACGGTCTTCCCGGGCATCAGTAAATGAGCCTTTCACATGACCGAACATTTCACTTTCGAATAATGTTTCACTGATCGACCCCATGTCAACAGACATGAATATTTCGGAAGCACGTGCGGATCTTTTATGTATTTCACGGGCAATCACTTCTTTACCGGTTCCGTTTTCGCCCAAAATGAGCACATTGGCATCAGTAAGTGCTACTTTATCAATGGTTTTGTAAATCTGTTCCATCTTTTTGGAAACCCCGCGGAACAACCTGAACTGCTTGTCAATATCTTCATTCAATTGCTTTTGTCTCCCTTGCAGCTTTTTCACTTCTGCCCTCGATTGCCTGATCTCCAGTGAATTCTTCAGAGTAACAATCAGCTTTTCGGCATCCCAGGGTTTGGAAATAAAATCAGTAGCCCCTCTCTTAACGGCATTTACTGCCAGTTCTATGTCGCCATAAGCTGTGATCATGATAACCACAACCTGGGGATCCCGCTTGAGAATTTCCGTAAGCCAATACAAACCTTCGTTTCCGGTGTTGTCCCCGGAACGGAAATTCATGTCCAGAAGCACAATGTCAAAATGACCCGATTGTATTACAGAAGGTATCTGATTGGGATTCTTTAATGTTACAACCTCGGCAAATTCAGACTTTAACAACAACTGCAGTGAATTAAGAATCTGCACATTGTCATCAACAATCAGGATACTGCCCTTCTTTTTTTCCATGTTAACAATACGATTACTGTGTAAAAGTAAAACATTGTACACAAAACGAACACAACACGTTCAGATTTTGAACACTTATGACCCTGATAACTCTGCCAGATCTTTGCATCAATTTGTTTTTCTGATATTTAACAACAATGGCATGGCAATTGCAAAAAATCTGGCAACGAAATACTCAGGAATTGTATGTGAGACACCCGGTATGGGAAAGCATAATAAAAAGTACAAGAGCAAAATTACAATAAGAAAAATACATACTCATGAAGATAATCAACTTAAAACTGGGGTTCAGAACCTTGTACAGAAATAAACAATACACCATTCTGAATATCCTTGGTCTTTCAATTGGAATGGCCAGCGCCATGCTCATTTTCCTCTGGGTTCAGTTCCAGGTAAGCTTTGACCGGTTCCACGCGAATGGAGATAACATTTATCGGGTTATCCAGGATCAGTTTTACACCAACGGGGAGGTGTTTCATGTTCAGGTAACGTCATCGGGCATGGCCAAAGTGCTAAAAGAAAACATTGCCAACATTGACCGTGTTACCCATTACAATCATGAACAGGCTTTGGTTCAGGTTAATGAAACTAAAATCATGGAGCAGGTATACTTTGTAGATAGGGATTTCTTCAGCATGTTCTCCTTTCCCCTGGTTAGAGGGGATACTGCAACAATATTTAAAAACACCCATTCCTTGGTCATTTCAGAAAAAATGGCCCGGAAGTATTTCGGTGATAAGGACCCTGTCGGGCAAATCATGGTTCTGGATGCCACGCACCCCTTTACCGTCACCGGTATCATCCAGGATCCGCCAAAAAATACCGAACTGGACTATGGTTTGCTGATTCCCTTTGAATTTTATAAGGAACTGGGACGTGATATTAACGATATGGGCAATAACTGGGTTTTTACCTATGTTCAGCTGACTCCCGGAACCACTGCAGAATCAGTCAATCAGACTATCGAAAAATTCAAGAAGCTGCATTTCCCTGAGTCTAAAGCAGTATTCTTCCTTCAACCTTTGCGAAACATCCACCTTTACTGGATTTGGGGTGGCGGTCCGATTAAAAATGTCAGGCTTTTTTCGATAATCGCTGTGTTGCTGATCATTGTGGCCGCCATTAATTTCACCAATCTTTCCACGGCCATGGCCGCCACCAGATTCAAAGAAATCGGCATCAAAAAAACATTTGGAGCCGACCGGAGGGTGCTGGTAGTACAGTTCCTCTCGGAAACCATGCTGTTGTCGGTGATTTCGTTCTTTATTGCACTTATCCTGGCGGAAACCTTTCTTCCATGGTATAACAAGCTGCTGGGCACGGAGCTGGGCATCCATTACAGTGATGGAATATTGATCGCGGGATTTCTGGGCATTATGTTGTTGACGGGATTTCTGTCGGGGGGTTACCCGGCCCTGTTCCTGTCATCGTTCAAACCAATAAAAATTCTGAAGTCGAACGGATCTCTTCACAAGCGGTCTCTCTTGCGGGAAACCCTGGTTGTTTTGCAGTTTTGTCTGGCCATTGTATTGATTGTTAATACCATCATCATCAAAAAGCAGCAGGATTTCATGCGGAAAAAGGATGTCGGAATTCAGCGCGAGAATGTCCTTTATATGCCCATGCGGGGCGAACTGAGATCCAAATATGAACTGTTCAAATCACAATTGCTGGCTGATCCTGACATTAAGAATGTCTGTTCAGCCTCTCACCTGCCTACCGGCATTTACCAAAACGGCGGGGGTTATAATTGGCAGGGCAAGCCTCCTGAGGTGGATCCGCTCGTATCCAGTACCACGGTGGATTGTGATTATCTGAATACATTCGGCATCAAAATGTACGAAGGAGAATTCTATCCTGAGAATACCTACAACGATACCCTGCATATAGTTATCAACAAAACCTTTGCGGATATTATAGGACTAAAACCAATAATTGGCAGTATCCTGGAAAGGGGGGGGAAACGTACCATCATAGGCGTTACCGAAGATTTCAATTTCAAACCTTTATCTCAGAAAGTGGAACCTCTGGCAATGTACTGTTTCTCAAATTACAGCCAATACGTCTTATGCAGTATTTCTTCAGATGACATTCAGAAAACTGTAAAAAACATTGAAAAACTTCATGAAGACATCAATGGCGATTATCCTTTCGAGTATCATTTTCTGGATGCCGATTACGACAACCTGTATAACAGTGAAGCCCGGCAGGGAAAAATCTTCAATATATTCTCTTTCCTGGCCATCCTGATTTCCTGCCTGGGACTGTTTGGTTTGTCATCCTTCATGATGACCCAACGGATCAAGGAAATCGGTGTACGCAAAGCCAACGGAGCCACTGTAACGAATGTAGTGATGCTGTTTAGCCGGTATTATATCCGGTGGGTAATGATCTCCTTTGTCATTGCCATTCCGGTTTCCTATTTCTTCATCCGGTCATGGCTGAAAGGCTATGCCTATAAAACTCCGGTCAGCTGGTGGATATTTATTGCAGCAGGTGGCATTGCCATTCTGATAGCTATACTTACGGTCACCTGGCAGAGCTGGAAGGCTGCCAACCGCAATCCGGTTGATGCATTGAGGTATGAATAGAACAATAATGCAGTAATCTCAGCATATCAGTCAAAGGTATATGAAGATCAATTCCTTTCACAAATACGAAAAGTTTTTTTCTGAATTCATTTGGATGGTTTAAAAAATAACCTTACTTTTGTGGCGCTTTAAAAAGCTGGTGCTGTAGTTCAGCTTGGTTAGAATGCCGGCCTGTCACGCCGGAGGTCGCGGGTTCGAGCCCCGTCGGCACCGCTGAAGCAAAAGCCTGAAGGAAACTTCGGGCTTTTTTGTTTCATTTTAATCGGGGCGAGAAGTCTATCCCGCCGGAATACAATGCAGGCGGGAAGCCCCGTCGGCACAACAGATGCAAAAGGTCTCACTTTAGCAATTCAGACAACAAGAATGGATTACATATTCATTCTGAAAAACGAAAAATGCACACTCCCGTAATTCCGTTCCTGAAAAAAATGCGGGTCATTTTTAAAATTATTGCTCTTCCCATGTTCCAGGATGAACCATCCGCCGGGTTCAAGCAATTGATGAGAGAAGATCATTCCAGGAATATCCTGAATGTTCTTTAAATCATACGGCGGATCTGCAAAAATCACATGATACTGCTTTTTGCAAATGGAAATAAACCGGAAAACATCCATGCGAACGGTGTGAATTCCTTTCATACCCATTTCGGAGGCAACTTTGGCAATGAACTGAACCGATCTGCTGTTTATGTCAACCAAATCAATTTCGGGGCACCCGCGAGAGGCAAATTCGTAGCTGATACTGCCTGTGCCACTGAACAGGTCGAGCACACGCAGATCTTCTATGTTGAAATGATTTTCCAGAATATTGAAAAGGGCCTCTTTGGCAAAGTCGGTAGTAGGACGCGAATCAAATCCCTTACTAACAGCAATTATTCTTCCTCCGTATGTTCCTCCGACGATGCGCACATGTTCAGGTTTAGCAGGTTCACGAATCGATAGGGTGTGAGTGATTTCAACCCGGGAGCAAGAGCGGGGATTCCTGAAGTATCATCATATTGCGTTCCCGGAATATACTGTTTCAGAATTTCGTAATAGGTCAACCTGGAGCTCAATTCACCCGACAAAAACAAGGGAACCTGCAAAGGGTCAAATTTCATTTGATTATAAATGAAAATGGTATAATACAGCAAATCCTGCTCACTTGTATATTGAAAAGTATTGTACAGCTTCAGTTTTCCATCTCCGGTTGCAGCAATATCAAAGAAACCTGCATTCAATCCCACATAAACTGCAGCATGTTCAAGCGCATCTTTCTTATAAGTAATGTGTCTCAGAAAGGGGGTAGTTTGGTTTGTAAACTCAACCTTTTTGAAAAACGCGGTAATCATGGATACCAGTTCTTCAGGCAGTGCAAAGACATTGTAAATCCCGGGCAATTCCAAATGATTTCCAAACAGCTCCGTATCCATTTCGCCTGCAAAATTGAAAGCAAGATATTCTCTCATCTTTCGCCTGTCGAAAAAAGCATCAGGAACCAAAGTAGATTGCTGGGTAAAACCAATAAACTTAACCGATTGAAATGGCAAATCAAATATGGACTCCTTTTCCAGGATTTCTGATGTTTTCTCAATCAAATCCCCGGTGAGATAAACGTGGTCAAAACGGTGCTTTCTGAAAAGCACATAATTATTCATAGTGTCGTCAGTAATGCAATAGGTCAGACCACACTGATTTGCCTGAAGGGAAATGCTGCAGGGACCGGCAGCATCCTGATCAAATGATCTGTCTACAAGGTTTATTTCATGCATGAATCAACTATTTTAGCCTTTTGCTCATCTGAATTACAATGACAATCAATTTCTTCCGATGAGTGTTACCTGCGAATTTAACTAAAAATCCATTAGAGCTGAAATCTATTATTAAATAACTTTACAGACAAGCTTAACCTGAAAATCTTAACTCTGTTTAACATGCTTGCTGATCATCTTGGTGCACTGATACGAAACAACCTGGGCCATCCCCCTACCCCAGGACAGGAAAAGCTTATTGATCATCTGATCAGCTTTGTAATCGATGAGAAGCCGGAAAAGATATTTATTGTCAAAGGATTTGCGGGTACCGGCAAAACATCGCTGATCAGTGCACTTGTTAAAACCCTCGACGCACTCAACCGAAAAACCTTGTTGCTTGCACCAACAGGAAGAGCAGCAAAAGTTTTTTCAGGTTATTCAGGGAAGAGTGCCTTTACCATCCATCGTAAAATTTACCGGCAGAAATCAGCGACTGACGGGTTTGGCAGTTTTGTTCTCAACAAGAATCTTTTTAGCAGCCTCATCATTATAGTAGATGAAGCCTCCATGATTTCCGATACCGCATCCGAATCCTCTCCGTTCGGCTCAGGTCGCTTGCTGGCCGACCTGATCAGCTTTGTCAATGACGGCAATAATTGCAGGCTGATCCTGGTTGGCGACACAGCTCAGCTGCCTCCGGTGGGTATTATATTAAGCCCGGCCCTTGACAAAAATGAACTGTCGCTCTACATGCCTGTCGCCGGTGAATTCACGCTGACTGATATCGTTCGACAGAACCAGCAATCCGGAATACTTCAGAATGCAACCATCATTCGTAACCACATCACCCGGGATGATTTTTCCGTTCCTGTACTCCCCCATAAATCATACCAGGATATCCGCTTTATTTCGGGGCAGGAACTGGTCGATTCAATTGAACGGGCTTACGAACGCCATGGCATTGAAGAGGTGATGGTTTTGTGCCGTTCCAATAAAAAAGCAAACCAATACAACAATGGTATTCGCAAGCTGGTTCTTTTCAGGGAAGAGGAACTGTCATCAGGCGATTTGCTGATGGTAGTTAAAAACAATTATTTCTGGCTGAAAGACAAACCGGATCTCGATTTCATAGCTAATGGCGATATTGTGAGGGTCCGAAAGATCAGGAAATTCGAGGAGAGATACGGCTTCAGATTTGCTCTTGCTTCGCTTCATCTGATTGATTACGATGTTGATTTTGAAGCCTGGATATTGCTGGATGCCCTTGCATCGGAAAGCGCCGCACTGGGACAGGAAGATAACAGGAAGTTATTTTATAACGTTCTTGAAGATTATGCCCACCTGAATACCCAGAGCAAGCAATACAAGGCAGTGAAGGAAGATCCTTTCTTCAATGCCCTCCAGGTGAAATATGCGTATGCCGTTACCTGTCACAAAGCGCAGGGCGGACAGTGGAAAGCTGTGTTTGTTGATCAGGGTTATATGCCGGCAGAAAAAATTGACATGGAATACCTGAGGTGGTTGTATACAGCCGTCACCAGGGCTACAGAGGAGCTGTATCTGGTGAATTTCAGCAAGGAGTTCCAGGAATAAGCGGCATAGTAGTCGTGCAGTCTTGCAGTCTTGCAGTCTTGCAGTCATGCAGTCATGCATAATCAGAAATCAATCCGGTAGCTGATACTTGGAATGACGGCAGTCTCTTTCAACTCTTCAACTGTATTGTTGACATAATTATACCTGTGGCCATAAAATTCCTTTTGAAACAGGAGATTCACAAATTGAAGCGACCAGGTGGCTGAATACCGGGGCTTGTTACGCTGCCATGAAGCAGAGAAATCCAGGTAATACACAGCAGGTTTCCGCTCGCTGAAAGCTTTGTTCTCATTGTAAACAACGTCGCGAACCAATAATGAGGAAGCCTGGTCAACGGGACTGATCCGGTCTCCTCCAAGAAGGCTAAACTTCCAGTTAATGCCTATGATGTTGTTCTTCTGATGGCCTACTGACCATTCCTTGCCAAACAGGAAATTAACTACGTAATTTTTGTTGAACCGGGTATTGCGTTCAATATGATCACCGCCTTTATATCTGGAATCAAAAAATGATCCGGTGACCAGGTAATAATACCCCGAATGAAGAAACCTTTCCAGCGTAATGTCAATTCCGGTATTGTAACCACTACCTTCATTCACCAATGAATCATTGAAAAACCAGTCGATATCAAGATTCAACATTGAGAAGGAAGATCGGGGTATAACGGGAACATCAGATAATCTTTGATAGAATGGTTCAATCCGCAGTCTGCTGTATTCTCCTGTTACAAGTTCATAGGAAAAGACAAGGTGTTGTGCCTTCGCCAGTTTCAGATCCAGATTGGGTTTGATTTTCTCTGATTCATATTGGTGTGTGGCAAAATAGAAGCCAATGGGTTCCAGTCTGCTGTGCATGCCATAGGCGAGACTAACAGTATGCTTCGGCGCAATTTTCCATTTGAGGCTTGCCCGGGGCTCAATTGTAAGTTCCCTGGTAAGGGCAAACCGCTGTGCATGAATACCTGCATTTAGTGACAAACCGGGAAGTATATCCAGTCTTGACTGGGTGTAGAACTGCAGAATTTCACTGCCGCCATTCTCATCGGCATAGGTGACCAGTGAATTGATTTCATCAGCAAATTGCTTCAGGTTGATGCGGTAGGTTAGCCTGTTAAACGCAAAGCCCGTTCTGTTGGTATGCTTCGGACTAAACTTGTGATTCAGCAACAAGCTGAAAGTATATTTCCGGTCGTTCTGTTCGATCCTGTCTGTCGGATACAATTCAAGATCACCGTCAAGCCGGTTTCTATGCCAGCTGATGTAGTTACCAGTTGCAGCTATTAAAACATTCATGTAGGTCTTGTCGGATATAATGGTTTTATAGTTAACTCCTGCAGCGCCCATCCGGTTCTTGTTTTCATCTTCTTCCCTGTCAGCATAATACTTCCATTCTGTTGAATCAGATTCTAATTCCGAACCTGTCCTGTCGGCTGAGAACAAACCCCATGTGCTTATATTACCATATTTTCCAACCGGGAGATTCAATTTATAGGATAAATCCTGATACCTGATCCCCCTTGCGTTTTCAGGCAACAAGGGTGAAATGAGTGCCAGTGTTGAGTAGCGGTAATTCACCAGGTACGATGCTTTTTTCCCTTTTTTAAAAGGCCCTTCTGTCGCAAAATCGATTCCAATGGCTCCGGCCTTGACAGTATGTTCCCGTTTCTCATTATTTCCGGTGCGGATTCTCATATCAAATACCCCGGAAAGTGCATTGCCGTATTCAGCCGGAAATGCACCCGTAAAAAAGTCGGAGTTGCTCAGCATCTGTGAACTCAGGGCAGTAATCCCCCCTCCGCCAAAAGTACTGACATTGGCAAAGTGACTGGGATTGGGTATCTCCACGCCTTCCATTCTCCATAGCAGGCCTTTGGGTGCATTACCCCTGATTACTATGGCGTTTGAAGAAAGAGAACCGGCTACACCGGCAAAAGCTGTTGCCAGATGCGCCGGGTCGTCAATACCCCCTGCGTACCTCGATGCTTCTTCCATGGTTAACTGCCTGGCACTGATCATGGCCATTGGATTAATGGCCAGCTCCTTGTTGCTGTTTGCTTTAACGGTTACCTGCGCCAATGCCGTTGCTGATTCTTTCAAACCAATCTGCAAAACAACCTCTTTTCCGCTTAACACCAATACCTCTGAGATGACTGCCGGTTCGTAGCCTATATATGAGATTTTCAGACTATACCTTCCAACCTGAATTCCTTCGAGCCTGAAATTTCCGTCCGCATCTGTCATTGCACCGATTACCGGATCAGTTGCATCAATTATGACTGTGGCACCGGGTAATGGAATCTGGGTATCCAGGTCGCGTATAACACCTTTGATGGTCTGTTTGTAGGATTGAGAAAGCCCTTCCATGCTGAATAAAAACAAGAGAAAATAACAAGTAACGATTCCAGGCAAATAATAATGCGATTTCATTATTTGAATTTTGTAATTTTGGTCAAAGATCAGGGGTTTGATCTTTTTTTGGAATCCTGATTAATCAGTATTTTTCATGACCACGCAATTACAACAGATTTTCCAAATGCACCAGGAAATTCTTGATCAGCAGGTTTTTAATCCTGCCGATTTGGATTACGGCATACTGAATTACCATACCCGCCTATTGGAAAGCATTGATGTGGTTGACAGCGGATGCATATCGGTATATGATCTTTACCAGCGCAAGCATGTATATTACTCGCCCAAGTATGCATCGGTGCTGGGATGGGATGCAGAACGTGCATCATATGATTTTGAATACTCCAACAGCCTGATTCATCCTGACGATCTTCTGCTTCTGTACAAAGCAGGCATATATTATATCTCTCTGGGTTTTGCGCTTGCTGACAAAACAAGCAGCAAATTTTACAAGGCCATCTTCGAATACAGGGTCAGGGGAAAGAACGGGTCGTATGTCAGGGTGATCGAACAACAGAACCCGCTCGAATTTGACAAATCGGGAAATGTCTGGCTTGCCCTGAGCATGCTTGATCTATCGCCGGATACCGATATCAATGCCCCATTCCGGGGAAGACTGGTAAATCAGAATACCGGTGAATTATACGCTTTTCCGCCCAATGAGGAAGTCTTCAGTATATCTGCTCAACTGACCCATCGTGAAAGAGAAATTCTTCAACTGATTGCTTCGGGTTTGATTAGCAAGGAAATTGCAGATAAGCTGTATATCAGTGTGAATACGGTGAATACACATCGTCAGCGAATCATTGAAAAGCTGAATGTGAGCAATACCTATGAAGCCATCCGGTATGCGCATGAGCGGGGGATATTTTAATTAGATAATGTGAAAATTTGAAAATTTAAAATAAATGGCAAACGAATATACAAATGAATTGCGGTTGAATTTCGGGGAGGATGGCAACACCCTGATTCCGGTTGTGACTCAACATGCTGAGACCAGGGATGTGTTGATCATTTCTTATGTAAACAAAGAAGCGTTTGAAGAAACCCTGAACAGTGGTTATGCAACATACTTCAGCCGGAGTCGCAATGAAATCTGGAAGAAGGGGATGACCTCAGGCGACTTCCTGAAAATAAAAGAAATAAGGATCAATTGTGAACAGAATTCTCTACTTTATCTGGTGATTCCTGAAGGCAACGGTGTTTGTCATGCAAAAAAAAGCGATGGCTTGCCCTACCCCACCTGCTTTTATCGCAAAATAGAAAGGGGACAATTAACAACCATCGTAAAATAAGCTGATCAGAAATGTACAAATAGGGCAAATACGCCGAGCAGGATCAGCACAATACCCGAAAGTAACTTTTCGTGATGATCCAGAAAGTGTGAGCGAATTGCCCTCACTCCTTTGCTGGCCAGATATACCAAAAACAGCATCCCGGTAACAGTTATGATTACATAAACAGCGGAAACCATGAGAATTCCTTTCCAACCTGCTGTTGCAGCCTGAAAATAATAGACTTCTATTTCCAGGCAGGGACTTAAAAACATGGCCAGTGCCAATGACACTATGATAGCCCATTTGGAACGATTGTTTATCTTACCGGTATCTATATCGTGATTGTGTTTTGAATTCTTGAACCTGTCGATGACCACATAAACCAAACCAATCACGATGAGTAAAGCAGGAGCTATCTTTTCCGAAATTACCTCGTAATTGCTGCTCAGTGTAATGCCAATACTGCCAATAACAATACCTACAATAACAGTGCTTAAGGTATGTGCAAAACCACTGATTCCTGCAACCATCAGGGTATCTTTCAGCGACCATTTTTCCGCTTTTCCAATAGCCACTACCGGTAACCAGTGATTTGGAATTGCAGCATGAACCAGGCTGAGCAGGATACTTCCGAACAGTAATTGCAGCATTGCAGTTTTTAGTTATGGTGATGGAACAAATATAATCGTTTTTAACTGATATAATCCGTGGTGTGTGATATGGCCTCCATTGCCTGATATTCAGCAACCTTGCAAAACACTGAAAATATTATCAACAATATGGCTTCGGGTAAATTTAAAAACATATTTTTACTGCAGAAACAGATTAAACATAACATATTATGAGTGAAGCAATTAAAGTTATACTAAAACAGAAATCCATTCCTGTGCTGGTGGATTTTTGCATCGAGGAAAAAATTGAATTTAACGTTCGTCCGCAAGCATTTCCAGACACCGACTGGGAATTCAACCTGATGGTGAAAGACATAAAAACAGCTGTGACAACCGGTATGTTTTTGCGTGAAAACAGAATTGATATCGCCGGCAACGAGCAACCCAAGCCCAAGAAACCTGCTGCCACTAAAAAATCGAAAGAAGAGGAAGATAAAAGCGCAGTTGTCGGAGCAGAAGATACGAATCCAACAGAAAAAGAGGATAAAGGACTTTTCTGATCTTTTCACAAAAGCTGAGGTTATCTCAAAAGGCTGTTGCGGTACGAACGTCATTGCGAATGAAGTGACGAATCGCTAAACTTTTGAGAAAACCTCTTTACTTTTGTTCGTTAGGACATTAATTAATACGTATTCAGCCAGCGATACCTTCTGGCTGTATCTCCAAATTTGACGGCTGCCATGAATTCGTGAGATCCATAGGTTTGCCTTCCCAGCTGACTGAAATTATAGTCAAACGCATAACCTACAAAATACTTGTCAAACCGGGCGCCAAAATATACAATCATGGCATCCCTGGTGCGGTATGACAACCCGGCCCAATAGTCGTTCTTATAATATACTCTTGCATTCAGTTCAAACTGGGCTCTTTGAGTGGAAGGAACCTTAAGCAGTACCGATGGCTCAATGGCAACACTATTGGTCAGATCATAATAATAACCGGCCATCAGGTTATAATGCCTTTTCACCCTGTAATCGCTGCCATTATCATCGCCAAAATGAACAGACGATTGAAATATCTGCATTACAGAAACGCCACCGTAAATACTGGAAGAGGTATAAAATACTCCAAAATTGGCATCGGGTATGTACATGGTGCCTTTCATCCCGTCAAGCAGCGGATCCGAATACTCATCACTTAATTCAATCTTGTCTTTTTTGACCTTAAACTGGTAGAACAATCCCGATAACCCGAAGGATACCTGGCCTTCATCAACAGGAATATGATAGGCGTAAGTTCCTTCCACCCCGGTGCGGTTAAGCTGCCCGAAATTATCTGTAAAAACATGCCCTGCCCAGCCAACTCTGCCTGATCTTGAACTTAACCGTCTTTTCTTTTTCACTGATGCATTCTTCGAAATAAAACTGTTGCGCAACAGGCGTGAGTCCATTGTGACGGCATGTGTTTTGGGAGTGCCTTTAAACCCTACCCATTGTTCCTTTGCAACAAGGCTGATTGTTGTATATCCATCACTTCCGGCAGAGGCCGGATTCAGTAAAAACTTGTTAAAGGTATATTGACTGTATTCAGGGAGCTGCTGACCTGTGGCTTTTGCCAGCGGGATCAGAATCAGCACCAGTATTATGAGGCTTCTGTAAAATCTCGTCATAATTCAGACAATTAGCGGGTTATTGGTTATCGGATTATGTCTACCGTTCCGTTGAGCAATTCGCTTCCCGGAACTTTTAAATCAATTATATAATAATAGGTGTCAACAGGCAAATCTTTCCCATTCGGTCCTTTACCGTCCCATTCGTTACTGCTGTATGCGCCATCAGAACTGAATACCAGTCGACCCCAACGGTCAAACACCTTTATATCAGCATCAGAGAATAGTTCAATTCCCGGAATTTCCCATTTATCATGAGATGCGTCTTCATTTGGCGTGAAAGCGTTGGGTATATTCAGTAACATGGAACACTCCCCGATACGTATCTCATCATATCCCTGGCAGCCATTTTCATCAGTTACCGTTACAGATATGGGTCCTGCGCCTTCGCGAACTTCAATAGTCCGGGAATTAGCGTGGTTTGACCAATTGTAAGATTCGAAATCTCCGGGATCCAGCGTGATGGAGTTTTCACCACAGAGACTGGTATCATTTCCAAGGAATATGACCGGATTGGGATTTACAGTCACCAACACAACATCAGATGTATCGCATCCATAGGCATCTTCCACGCGAACCGTGATTTCTCCCGTTGTGGATGCAGTATATGTGTTTGTGCCTGAAGTCTCCTGCCAGAAATAGCTTGAATACCCTGCTTCAAGTTCAAAAGTTTTACTGTCTCCTTCGCAGATGAAAACATCTTCACCAAGATCAGCAATAGGCTCGGAAACCAAAACCATCGCATCCTGCACAAGGCTTGCACAACCCTGGGCTGAAATCTTTTCCAGCTCAATCTTGTAATCACCTCCTGCAACATTCCACCTGATGTCAATCAGGGTACTATTCGTAATAGTTGTATCGAGTCCATTGACCCGCCAGTTGGTAACCCTCCAGTTATATACTCCTGACGGGTCATTTACAAAATAGGCTCTTGCTTCTCCAAAACAAACAAGATCCACATAACCGGCCGGAGGAATGCTCGGGTTTGAGGTTTGTATCTCACCTGCTACCGGAAGGGGAAGCGATATGGCAAAGGCACTGCTGTCCCAGGTTCCGGCACAACCGGTAACCGAATTCACAGCCCTTGCCCAAATTTGCAGCGATGAAGATTCTGTAATTACTGTAGCATATGTAAAATCAGGACCCTCATCATCAGTATATACAATGTTATTACCCAAGGCATCAGTTGCAAACTCAACCTGATTTGCTTCGTCAGATACGGCATGGAATATTACCTCCCCTTCACCACAACGATCAGTATCCTCAATAGTAACCACAGGTAAATTGTAAATTGTGATATAATCAGTTCGTACCATTTCATCCGAAACACCGTTGCTGATGCTCAGACTTATCGTTTTTGCTCCTGGTGTAGTATAATATACTGTAACTGAATCTAAATCAGCACCGGATAAGGATGCCGGAACTGCTCCTTCACCAAAATTCCACTGATACAGCGTTTCTGTATTTACACCTTGTGAGTTACTGGTGAATTCTATCTCTTCACCCGGACAGGCTTCTGTTATATCAGCTGAGAAATCGGCAATTAGTTCACAGCCCTGAAGCTCAACAGCCAGTTTTACAGTATCTGCAACACAACCGTTGGCGTTTGTCTCAATTACCATGATTGCTCCACTCTGAGTTCCGAAATCAATCAGAATCTCATGGTTGTCTGGTCCTGAAGCGCCTGATTCAATGGATGCATCAGCCGGAACATGCCATTCATACGTTGATCCCGCTGTTAGTATAACGCTGTATACCACATCCTGAGCCATGCACGAAGGAGTGGAATTTCCTGTTATTTCAGAAGTCACAGGAACATCTGCCGTAACTGTATGTGTGGATGTCACAGGTCCGCCACATCCCTCTGCTGATGCTGTTATTATTGTTGTTCCTCCCCAGCCTTCTACAAAGGTTACCTCGCCAGTAGCAGGATCAATGGTATTGCCTTCGGCAAGTGATGTGGCATCCAGACTGTAAGAGATGTCTGTGCTGTTTGCAGCTGTGGCTGAATAAGTATCGGTTCCGGCTACCAGGCAACGGGTGGAGGTAGTACCGCGGTCAAAGATGGGCGCTTCGACATCTCCATTCAATACAACTTCAACAGCAAGCCTTGTATCACTTTCACAACCTCCTACCGTTTGTGTTGCATAATAGGTTG
>CAZLLD010000040.1:3543-17184 GCA_964560225.1 uncultured Bacteroidales bacterium | reverse complement strand
GTTGTCAATACTGCAGAAGGTCTGCGGCGTAGTGCCTGTGGGTGCTGCCGGATCACTGATCGTTACAGCTACTGCAAGCCTTGTATCACTTTCACAACCTCCTACCGTTTGTGTTGCATAATAGGTTGTTCCTGTTGTTAATGCTGTGGTTCCTGCCAGCGCTGTTCCGCCCGTGGAGGCTGCATACCACTGTATGCCCGTGCCGCTGGTGGTGACAAGGTCGGCAACCGTCGGGTTGTCAATACTGCAGAAGGTCTGCGGCGTAGTGCCTGTGGGTGCTGCCGGATCAGTTATAATGACCGTTCTGGTTTGCGTTAACTGCACACTACATCCATTGTTATAGGCCAATACGTTAAATTCAGTATCTGCATTCAATGCGTCTGAAGGAAGTCCGATATTTCCTCCGTTTCCGGCAACAGCAGATCCAATGTCAACCGCACCTTCACGCAATTGGTAGGTTACACCAGACTGTGAAGAGGCAACATTTATTATGGCTATATCTCCATCACAAACCGAAGCAGGAGCATCAACAGTTAAAGCTGTATTGGGTAAGGGATCTACAACAACATTGACCATGTCAGTACCTGAAATACCCAAGTAAGTCTCTTCAACGGAAACCGAACCGTTTCCGGTTGTATTCCAGGTAACAGTAATAGAATTTCCTGTACCAGTTTCCGGCGTTCCGCCAACAACCTCCCATGCATATGTATGACCAGAAATTGATGGCGTTGAATAAGTTACTTCCTCAAGGTAACAAACATTGGGGTCAACCGGTGATATTACCGGGGAAGGTGTATTAACCACTGTGATGGATTGAATATCAGTAGCTACGCATCCGTTTGAACTTGTCTCGGTAACCTGAAGCTGATACGTTGCTGCAGCTGCCATGGTAATATTTGTCTCATAATCAGTCGGGGTTGCTATGGCACCTCCATCGGTGCCCTGCCAAGTCCACAAATACTCACTACCGGCATTATTGGCGGTAGAGAAGCTTCTAACTTCCCCGGCACCAACATTAAAGATGCCCTGTATGTCGGGTATATAAGTGCTTTGCACAGTTACCGGATATGACGTTTCGTCAACCACACCAGTACCTGTAATATCTGAAACAGCCGTAAGTTGTATGTTATAATTACCCGGCCCGCCAAAATCAGCCCCTGAAAGTTGAATAGGGTAAGTACCTGTGCCGATGCCGGTTTGAGTATAAGTATTGCCTCCCGCGGTGAAGGACAGTGCCCAGTTCGGTGTTCCGGTTAATAGTACCGTTACAGTTACCACTTCGCCATTGTTACAAATAGTAGATGGTGAAACATTTGTTATTCTCGCTGTAACACCACTTACGCCCAGTGTAAAAACATAATTGTCGGTTGTAACCGGTGTGGTGGTTGAAACGGTTCCTGAACTCATGGTTCCGACCATCAGGCTTCCTTTTTCTTCCCACCGGCTGGCAGGAGTAACCCATTCTGTAACCCGGGTGGAGTTTACTGAAGCTATACCACTGAATTCATCCCAGCGCAAGCGAACATTAGCTGTATTACTGCCTAGTCTGGTAACAATCCAGTATTCATTGTCGCTTACCGATGTTATGGGCGATAACAGATTACTTCTGCTATAAAGCGGATCAGGACTGGTATTTTTATAAGCGGCAGTCCACAAGCCATTACCGCTGGTATTTGAAAGATAAATATTTCCATACCTGAGAGGTTTTTCAAGTGATGAGGCATCATAATTCCCCACGGGGAAATTAAAGTATTGCCCTGCTAAAATATTTTTCTGAAGCGGACCATCAACAAATGAAGCCTCATTCCCACCCTGCACAGCATTGGTTAAAGGATTTGTTACTGTAAGAACGTTGGCAGGAGTGGTATGAATATGACCGTTTGTAAGGTATAAACGGTTTGAAACCTCCGCATCACTGTTAATGGTTAATCCTGCAACATTATTGATTTTGAGATTATAAAAATGTTCAGCACCGGCTGTATTTACTAACGTTTGTGCTAATGTGCCCTCAAAGGAAACAAGTCCTTTTCCCGGAATAAAACCATTAGTTACCTCATCCCTCCAGTTACCAAGCAAAGATATATTCTTGTGATAAACATTATTCAATAACTGGCTTCCTGTGATAAGCATATTACCCCGTATGGTTATATTCATGCATGAAAGATACTTCGGGAAACCTCCCGTAAATTCCAGGTTCTGATATGTCCTGATAATAGGAGATATGCTTGAAGGAGTGATACTTGAAATCCCGTTATATTCCACAGTGCTACCGACTGTATTCATGAATCCGGTATAATCCCCTCCGGGGAATACAAACTGTCCGGCATTGGTATTGCTCATAATCAGCCTTCCGCCTCCGTATACATGTCCAAGATTATGACCTGTGGTAACACCCAGGTTGAGAACGCCCAGAATGTTAACCGAATATGCCGTCCGGTCGTCATTGGAAACAACAACTGAGTGAGGAGTTTTAATCACCAGTGGATTATTATTTGGTCTTATTCCGGCATCAACGGTACCGTCGTCATTAACAGTCCAGATATCTGAGTTCCAGTTTCCGCTGGCAGCCGTATAAAGAACAGGCAGATCGGTAAAGTTCGATAATTCACCGCATGTATATTCACCATTCAGGGTTGATGCATCCAGTCCGTTAATAGTAAAACGGTGATTTGCCTCGTCCACATCTCCGTAAGTGGTCCACACCAGGTTGCGGTAAGCGGCGCCGACATAAGTGGGACTTGATTCGGTACCCCTTATATCTCCTGCCATATAATTGAACTGAACGTTTGCCGAAAGGCCTGAAAATCCTCCCGAGGTTACATTCCAGTAATACTGCAGTTCATTCGGCGAATCTGCCGGTAATTCATAAATTGAAGGAATTTTGGCATTTACCGGTTTCAGAATTATATATCCGGGTGCAGTGTTGGCTGTCAGGGTAAAACTAACAGGGGTATATTTCCCGGCAACGCCGATACCAAAATTAAACGATGATGCACCTGCTGCAAAATTCTTCCGGATGCCGCCATCGCTGAGAACGCCATTGGAAATCAGACACCGGTCCAGAACAGTTCCGGCAGGAGATGTAGCGCTTTCCGAGAAGGTTAACCGGAAGTCGTTAATATTCAAATTACCTGAAGTAAACGAAAGTAATCCGTCTATGGTGGCATCTGCATTCAATGAAACACCGGTGGCATTATTCACAGAAACATTTCCAAACCGGCCGTTATTATTACCCGAAATAACCTGTGGTTTTGCCCCATGCAGTTCAAGATTTCCGTTTCCGCTTGATGAATGAATGCTGTTATTTATAATATTTCCCTGGGCAACAATATTTAAATTACCTGCATTCTGCAGTGTACCTCCGTCGATGATCAGGGTATCACTGATTACGGGGTTAAATGCAGTTTCTAAAAATACTATTGTTGAACCAGCGGCTTTACTTACCGTGAGCTTATTAAAGGTTGTGGCGGCACCGAAAGTTGCAGTCTGAGCATTGCTGCCATAGAAAGTGGTGATATTGTTTCCAGGGGTGAATATGCCGTTATTCAGAAAATTTCCGGCAACTGAAAGGTTACGGTTATTGCAGTAGAACGTACCATTTGTGTTTATGGAGAGGTTACCTGTAAGAGAGAGGGGTTCCACCATAAGGCGTGCTGTGGCTGTATTTCCTGTATGTCCGGGAACCTCCAGGTTGTGCAGGTTACATGATGCATCAATATTATAAGTACGTGTTCCCAGACCATTTACAGGCGCCAATACTATGGTTCCTCCATTCACAATATGATTATCGGGTTTCAGGTACAGATCACCGAATGTTGTTCCGCCATCTCTATAAATATTTATTGTTCCGCCGGTAAAAGTAAAGGAACTGCTGTCATTGCAAATTTCGAGTTTAGCACGGCTGGCATCCTGGTTTTTCCCAAACAGGTGAACATTACCCCCCGTTTGGGTGTATCTTAATGAACCCAGTGTAGTTGTTGAATTTCTTTTTATCTGACCTTTCACATTTAGTATCCCGGTTCCCTGCACGAGAATTTCAGGATGGCCGCCGGCAGCATATTCAATATCGTTTCGGTTGTTATTGGAACTATTGCCAACACTAACCGTTCCGTTCAGTATTTCTAATTTTCCAACCAGGTAAAGGTTATTATTATTATCATTGGTGATTACATTCAATGTACCTCCGTTTGCAGAAAGGCATGCAGTAGCCGGTATATTAAATGAAGCAGCGGTTGTAACATTAAAGGTTCCGGCTGAAAGTCGGAACGTACCGTTCTTAAGGGTAAGCTGCGGGTCAAAATTGGTAGTCAGGGTAGCCGTTACATTCAACACAGGTATCTGTGAGATACCTTTGTCTACTTCCAAAGAATAAAAGTCCTTTGTCGCACCGGATATCTCAGCATCGCTTTCTCCCTTGAAATAGGTTAATATGCGGCCTGGAGTGACAAAAGCATCAAAACTACCCGTACCGGAAAGGTTTCTGTACAATTCCAAAACATGGTTAACGCCAGCAGTGTTTGAAACGTTAAAAGAGCCGTCAACGATTAAATCTCTTAAAACCTTTATGGTCTTAACATTGGTATTCTGCACCTGAAATACCCCGGCAACCACATTAAAATCTCTGTTAACTGTAATCAATTGCAAAGCAGTGCTTGTAATAGCGTTGCCGGCATCTGTTTTTGTCAGATCATTAAAGATGGTTAGATTGTTATTTGGAAAGGTTATGGTTGTGCCACTTACCGGGCTGATTTTAAGATTATAATAGTGATCCAAAAGAAGGGCAGTAACATCGGATAAATCAGGTATGGTGATGCTGGTTGGTGAAATAGTATAATATTCAACTGTACCGCCATTTTCTCCTAAAAACTCGCCAAAATCGCCACGGGGAAAATAGTTGTTGCTGGCAATTCTTAAGGTACCGGTACCAACAACTCCTTTATCGGGCAAAGCTTCAAAATTATGATTGGTGAAATTTCGAAGATCAAGTGTGGAACCATTGGATATTGTAAGGCCTCCGCATACCTTTCCGTCTTGGTTAATTACTACGGTATGATTGTGGGTTGCATCTCCTATAACGACCATGGTATTGCCATCAGGTATGCTGGCACCGCCAGGTCCACCAACTGCGGTTGCCGACCATGTATCTGTGTTATTCCAATCAGAGTTTTCTCCCGAACTGTAACGAACCGGAATGGCGGTAAATGCAGCGGGCTCACCAGCAGTGTATTCGCCATCAGCCGTATAAGCAGTGTCATAAGTAGCCACATTGGTTCCATCATTTACGAGCACGGTATTGTTAATCACCGACCAGGTATGGGAAGCACCGCCTCTGTATACAGCCGGGATATAGTTGTTGTCAGAGCCACCGACAAAGTAATCGGAGGTTGGGCCATAGGTGAAATTATGAACAACCGAACCTGCCGGAACTCCTGTAAAGCCTACTGAGGTTGTTTTCCAATAGCAGTCAAGTGAGTTGGTTGTTTGCACAAAAGGGTGTCTTCCGTTAATTGGTTTTGTGGTAACTGTTCCAAATGAAGTTGGTGCAATACTGTATTGAATAGATACCGGCATATAATAATAGGTCGTATTTGCAGCATTGTAAAATCCAACAGGGAACAAATATGCACTTGTACCAGTAAATACTTTGCTGACTCCCGCATCAGACATCAATCCTGAAGTCTGAATCATTCGTGTGCTGCTAAATGCCTTACCTGATCCTGTAAGATTGTCGAACACGTCACCGCCACTTGCCAATGATAAATTGTAAGCACCTATATTCAGTCGTGCTGCTGTATTGGCAAGGCGCAAATTTCCGGTAATTCCCATGTCGGCAAGCATGGTCACTGATCCGTCAGTTTTATTAAGGGTCAGGTTATTGAAAAGGCCAGAGCCATTTCCCAAAATACGCTGCGCGGCAGTTCCCGTCAATTGAATACTACCTGCACCACTCACAGGTTTAAAATGAGTTCCGGAATTGGTGATATTGCCTTGAACCTGTAATATTCTCCCATTGTCGATAAAGGTACATCCGGAGCCTATTTCAAAATTGGCATTTACAACCACAGGAACCACCGGATTGGCATTGTTTAACGTAAGGCTGGAAGAATTCGACAACACCAGGTTATTGAGGTTTGCAGTCACAGCGCCTTGAATATCAAAAGTTTGGGCACCTGTGCCGTTAAAAATGGTGGAATTAGCAGCTGGTGAATAGGATGCACCTGAAGCAATGACAAAATTTCCTCCAATGGTAACATCTTGAGTATTGGTTGTATTATTAAAAACAGCCAGGTTGCTTAAACTAAAATTATTTAAGACCACCAGAGGTTTTGCGGTGATTGAAGTCGGAGTTCCCGAACTAGCTATAAAATCCCTAATTTCAAAATTGTTATTTCCGTCAGTGCCTATTATATTCAGATTCCAAAAAGGAACTGTTGAGGTTATGAATGCATTACGGGTAGTGGGTATCGTGATATTTACCGTTCCTCCAGATACAGTAATATTAGAAGGAATTGAACCTAAGGCGAGACTAAAATAAAAACCGCTGGTTCCTGTACCTTCATTTATTGGCGGAGTTGAAGCATTAATGTTTATTTCTCCCCCACTCATAACAAAAACATTATCAGGATATGTAAAACTCAAAGTAGCATGACGCCTCGAATTATCATTCCAACACATATCAACAGGATTCGAATTAAGATTCAGAATACCTCCTGTCATTAAAAAAGCTCCTCTGTGAACACCGGCTTCATTGGATGTTCTTAATTGTGTTGCGGTAAATGTACCACCGTTTATTTCAATTGTACTTGCTGCCCGTGTGATTACAGAAGATCTTGTATTTGAAGCATCGAAAGTACCGCTATTTAATCTTAATTTTCCATAAATAACCAAGGCCATATCTAATGGTGTGGCTGCAGTGGAAACATCGGCTCCATCAATAAAAAGCTGGGCCATAGAGTTAATATCGTAGTTTCTGTAATCGCAAGTATTGTCGCTGGTGAGGGAAGGAATCTTAATGTTGGGCCCAAGCCTTAATGTGCCAGCGGTAAGACCAAGAGCTTTAAGATTTACATCACCATCATTAGCATGGGAATTATTATTTCGTCCGTATAAAAAGAAATTATCCGGATCATCCGCCTCAATGTTTAAAGTGTATGTCCAATCAGTTCCTTTATTAATTCCAATTCTGTAAAATTCACTATATCCGTTACAAATTAAATTCTGATCTGAAAAATCATTATCAAATTCAACATCAGCGTGAGCACTACCGTTATAATTTGAACCGAGATAATCAGGTCCAATTCCTTCATAGAAATCAACACTTCCTTCATTGGTAAAATCACCCTTTATGGTCAAAGTATGGTTGGCATTCCCTGTTCCAAGCTGTATATAACCTGCTGAAGAAACCGTTACATCACCCTTGATGGACACATTACGTGCATTGTTGTTTGTGTTGTTGTTAATCTGAAATCTTCCCCGACTTATTGTGAGGTTACCATTTATGGTCATATTACCGATTAAGGTTGCAACCCTGTCGATAGTGGATAAGTTCAGAATCAAATTGTTGTAAGTAACCTGTGAAAAATCAAAATCTACTGCATTATAATACTCCACAGTGCCTCCGCCGGCCTGAACAAATGAACCGGTTGCGAAAGCGGGAAAATTGGCTGATGATAATCTTAATAATCCGGAGCCGTTAAAATTGCCTCCGAAATCATGGCCTGTTGTATTGGATATATCTAAAACCGCTCCTTCCTGTATTGTGAGAGAGGCCACCTGCTTATTATTTTGTCCATTTGGGATGGTGATAATTCTACCATTGAGTATAACAACATTATCAGCGGTTCCGGGACTTAGCGCGGATGGATTGATCAGCGTTGTTCCTGAAGGGTCCAGTGTCCATGTTCTCCAGTTTGTTCCACCTGTTGCCCAATTACCCGATTGATAACTGTACCAGGTTGTTTGAGCAAGAATACCTTCAATAGAAAATAAAAAGAATATCAAGAGAAACGAGATATTCCGTAAAAATTCTTTCGGGTTTGTAAAAGTCTTCATAATAGGTAGTAGTTATGGATTTGGGCAAGTTATTACTTCAACCTGCATATTGAAAACAAATAAGGAATTACTTATCAACTTTTTATCAATAATCCGGGAACCATAAAAGAACTTGAGATGAATATAGACGTGTTTTACGGCATTTTTACGAAAAACCTGCTATAACGTTTATTTGAAAGTTAATTATTTGATTATCTTAAAGTATAATACTTTCTATGTTCGAATTTGCATGACCAAATAACAATATCATGTGATGAACCCGCGAGGATTTTACATAAAAACACTTATTTTAGTGCCTTGAAACACCTGAAACGGGAAGATATTTGTTATGAATATGTATGAATACTTCGAATAAATTATTAATCCGGCATTCATCTTGAGCAAATATGTGAATTAATCGTTATTTTTAACCACAGATGAACAATACAGGCACCCAGTTGGTTAGTTGACATAATTAATTATTAATGATACAATTATTGAACCTATGAAAATCACTGTTGTCGGAGCCGGGAATGTTGGTGCTACCTGTGCGGATGTGCTTGCACACAGGAACGCGGCACATGAGATTGTGCTGCTTGATATCAAACCCGGCATTGCCGAGGGCAAAGCCCTCGATATCTGGCAAAGTGCCCCTATTGACAGGTTTGACGCCAAAACGATCGGAGTAACGAACAATTACATACCCACAGCCAATTCCAGCGTTGTGGTAATCACGTCGGGTTTGCCCCGTAAACCAGGGATGAGCCGCGATGACCTTATTGAAACCAATTCGGTAATTGTTAAGCATGTTACCGAGCAAATCGTCCAGTATTCTCCGTGTGCCATCATTATTGTGGTTTCAAATCCGCTGGACGTGATGACTTACCAGGCTTATATTACCTCGAAGTTTCCCCGCACCCGGGTAATGGGTATGGCCGGTATTTTGGATACCGGAAGATACAAAGCATTTATTGCAGACGAACTGAATGTGTCACCCAAAGACATCAGCGCTCTTCTATTGGGAGGTCATGGCGATACCATGGTTCCCCTGCCCCGCTATACAACTGTTTCGGGAATTCCAATAACTGAACTTCTGCCCAAAGAAAAGATTGACGCTATTGTTGAACGTACGCGGTTTGGAGGGGGAGAACTGGTTAAACTGATGGGTACCTCGGCATGGTACGCACCAGGGTCTGCAGCAGCCAGAATGGCAGAAGCCATCACATTGAACCAGAAAAGGGTTTTTCCTTGTTGTGTCAAGCTGGATGGTGAGTATGGCCTGGATGACGTTTTTGTTGGAGTACCGGTTGTTCTTGGGAAAAGCGGTGTGGAGAAAATTATCGAGTTGCGACTTGACGATGCCGAAAAAGAAGAGCTATATGCCAGTGCCAGGGCAGTGAAAGAAACTATGGACGTACTTGATAAAATGCAATAAAAAAACCGCCGACTGCATGCCGACGGTTTTTTTAACAGTTCAATTGTGATTCAATAAGCCGCTTTCTCCCTGCTGGGATTTTTCATCGTGTAGTTTCTTGAGAAATCCACTATCCTTCGCACCACTTCATCGTTCACATCACTCTGCAGGCCTTTCAGGTAGTAACCTACTGCCTCAAGTTCCTCGCTTTCGAGAAACCCTGCCAGCTTTATTAACTCATTTTCACTATCATCGGAGAATTTGGTTGAACCATACGTTGTAAAGGTTCTGTTCATAGATTAATTATTAAGTTAATAATAATACTAGTAGAAAGAACGTACCAAATTAAGAATAAATTGCAATAAAGGTAATAAAAAATAATTACCACGCAATAGTTATTGAAAGTGACAGGGGACTAGTGACAAGTGACCAGTGGGCTGGTGTAAGGGGCATGAGTGTGAAGATACAGACTAAGAAACCTCCACTATCTTCATCATTTCTGTACCAGCAAGTTTTGCTTGTCACTAGTCACTTGTCACCTGCCTAGCCGACAGGCAGGCTTGTCACTCTTAAGAAGCCGAAAGCGTCAGATTTTTTTCCTTAACCATACGCCGTAAATTGATCAGGGCATATCTCATTCTTCCAAGTGCAGTGTTGATACTCACATTGGTATGATCGGCAATTTCCTTAAAGCTCAATTCGCAATACTGCCGGAGAATCAGAACCTCTTTCTGTTCTTCAGGCAGGGTATCAATCAGGCTTCGGATATCCTTCCGGATTTGCCGGTCGATCATTGAATCCTCGGCAGGTTTCACGGCGTATTTCTGTGAATTCAGAATATCCAGTCCGAAATCCTCCCTGGATGTCGAATTCAATTGCCGCTCCTTACGGTAATGGTCAATTACCAGGTTGTGCGCAATACGTAATACCCAGGCAAGAAACTTACCATTATCCTGATACTTACCTCCATCCAATGACTTGATTACTTTTATAAAGGTATCCTGGAAAATGTCCTCAGCCAGATGTTGTTTCTTAACTAAAAGAA
Organism: uncultured Bacteroidales bacterium; assembly: GCA_964560225.1. GTDB lineage: Bacteria > Bacteroidota > Bacteroidia > Bacteroidales > UBA10428 > UBA5072. The sequence continues at coordinate 6,694 of CAZLLD010000040.1, read as the reverse complement.
AGATGTACGTGTAAACTTGTTTCCGGTATCGGTTGATGAGCAGTTCAAGACTGTTCTTATCGCCACTGACGAACTTGTCCACAAGCTCGTTGTCAGCTAAATAGATGTTATTCAAAACTACCTCCTTTTTGAGTTAAAAAAAGTTGAGTAGAATTGTGGCGATAGGCAGTCCTCCCGTGTTGTTGGTTTAATTTCCTGTAATAATAATTACTTTATTTTGAATAAAGCCGTTACCTTTGCGAAATTAACTTTTTTTAAGAAAAAAAGCAACTCCTTTCTTGCGTTTTACATGATCAATAACAAGACTTTATACGAAAACGACACCATAATAGTTTCAGGTGCCCGGGTACATAATCTTAAAAACATCAGCCTGAATATACCACGCGATAAATTTATCGTGATCACGGGACTGTCCGGATCCGGAAAATCATCACTGGCATTTGATACCATTTATGCGGAAGGGCAAAGAAGATATGTTGAGAGTCTTTCTTCCTATGCCCGGCAATTCCTGGGCAGAATGAACAAACCCGAGGTGGACTTCATCAAGGGATTGCCTCCGGCGATTGCCATTGAGCAAAGGGTAAACGCACGAAATCCCCGGTCTACAGTGGGCACATCGACTGAAATATATGATTACTTCAAGTTGCTGTTTGCCCGAATTGGAAAGACCATCTCACCCGTATCTGGCAAAGTTGTGAAAAAGGAAACCGCCACCGATGTTGTCAATTACATAACCTCATTCACTGAAGGAACCCGGTTGCTCATCATGTATCCGTTGAAGCAGAATGGCAGTCTGAGTTTTGCCCAAAAACTAGAGGATTTGAAGCATCAGGGCATAACCCGCCTGGTGATCAACGGTAATACACTAAAATTAGAGGAGGCCATTGTAAAAAAACCACCAACCACCGCCGATACGGTTTATGTTTTAATCGACCGCATAGTTGTTGACCATACTGATGATTCGAAAAGCCGGTATGCCGATTCGGCTCAGATGGCATTTACATCAGGAGAAGGAAGGTGCATTGTAAGAACAGTTGACGGGGAACCGGCTGAAAAAAGCTTCAGCGATATTTTTGAAGCTGATGGCATCCGGTTTGAGGAACCATCTGAACACATGTTCAGCTTCAACAATCCGGTAGGTGCGTGTCCCAAATGCGAAGGCTACGGCAGAGTAATCGGTATTGACGAGGACCTGGTTGTGCCCAACAGAAATCTTTCGGTATACGATGATGCCATTGTCTGCTGGAAAGGTGAGAAAATGTCCAAATGGAAGGACAAGCTGATTTACAACGCTGATAAATTCGGATTTCCGATTCACCGGCCTTACAACGACCTGACGGAAGAACAGAGAAACACTTTGTGGAATGGAAACCGGTACTTTCATGGCATTCATTTCTTCTTCGACTATCTGGAGTCGAAAAAATATAAAATTCAGTACCGGGTTATGCTGGCCAGATACAGGGGTAAAACAACCTGTCCCGATTGCAGGGGAACCCGTTTGAAAAAGGAAGCCTCCTATGTTAAAATTAGCGGCATGTCGGTTCAGGACCTGGTTTTGATGCCCGTATCGAGCCTGATGGAATTTTTCATGAAAATCCATCTGGATAAGCACGACTCTTTGATTGCGGGACGCATCCTGAAAGAAATTCAAACGCGCCTTCGTTTTCTGTTGGATGTAGGATTGGGTTATCTTGCCCTGAACCGCTTGTCGTCAACCCTTTCAGGCGGGGAATCACAGCGCATTAACCTGGCAACAACACTCGGGAGCAGCCTGGTAGGTTCGTTATACATACTTGATGAGCCCAGCATCGGACTTCATCCGCGTGACACAGGCTTACTCATCAGTGTTCTAAAAAATTTAAGGGATATTGGCAACACGGTAATGGTGGTAGAACATGAAGAAGAGATTATTCGGGCTGCCGATGAGGTTATTGATATCGGTCCGTTAGCAGGCAGACTGGGAGGCGAATTGGTTTTTCAGGGAACCGGTTCACAACTGCTGAAGAATAAGGAAAGCCTTACAGCCAAATACCTGAAGGGAGATCTTAAAATTGAAACACCTGCTTTTAGGAGGAAATGGAACAGTTATATCGAAATTACCGGTGCAAGTGAGAACAACCTCAAGAATATCAGCGTAAGGTTTCCGCTCAACACAATGACAGTGGTAACCGGAGTCAGTGGTTCCGGAAAATCATCACTCGTAAAAGGCATCTTATTGCCGGCATTAAGTAAAACAATCAGCGGATCAGGAGAGAAAGCAGGCAAATTCGGAGCGCTCAAAGGAGATGTGCACCTGCTTTCAGGAGTTGAATTTGTTGACCAGAATCCGATTGGAAAATCAACACGATCCAATCCGGTCACCTACGTCAAAGCTTTTGACGAGATCAGGAAACTTTTCGCAAGTCAGCAACTGGCCAAACTCAATGGATTCACAGCTTCGCATTTTTCATTTAACATTGATGGCGGCAGATGTGAAGCGTGCCAGGGTGAAGGTGAGATAAAGGTGGAAATGCAGTTCATGGCTGATGTCCACCTGGTATGTGAAAGCTGCCATGGTCGACGATTCAAAGACGACATTCTGGATGTCCATTTCGAAGGGAAAAGTATTTTCGATGTTCTGGAATTAACAGTTGACGAGGCAATTGAATTCTTTAGTTCACGAAAGGGACCTTTAGAGAAAACCATTGCGCGCAAACTGGCACCATTGGCTGATGTCGGACTTGGTTATGTCAAGTTGGGTCAGGCATCAAGCACCCTGAGCGGCGGCGAAAGCCAACGCGTTAAACTGGCTTCTTTTCTCGGTGTTGAAAAAGGCGTATCCCCGATACTTTTTATTTTTGATGAACCTACAACAGGGTTGCACTTTCATGATATCCGGAAACTCCTGGATGCCTTTAATGCACTGATTGCCAATGGTCATTCTGCAATCATCATTGAACACAATCCCGAGGTGATCAAAACTGCTGACTGGATCATTGACCTGGGTCCCGAAGGTGGAGATGAAGGAGGGAATCTGGTATTTGAAGGCACACCAGAAGATCTTGTCAAATGTGAGAAATCTTATACCGGACGATATTTGATAAAAAAATTGTAAAAACGCATTTGAAATGCGTTTACAGAGACGCATTTGAAATGCGTCTCTACGGTTATT
>CAZLLD010000040.1:0-3443 GCA_964560225.1 uncultured Bacteroidales bacterium | reverse complement strand
ACGCATTTGAAATGCGTTTACAGAGACGCATTTGAAATGCGTCTCTACGGTTATTTTTCCTGAAATCCGAACATGATGGCAACACACCCACTCTTCGGGTATTCTGATTTTTGTGCAGAAACAGGAACTTTCACCACAATCTTGAGCTGTTGGCTTGATTCGAGCTTGAAATCCCAAACCGTACTCACATCATGCTGCCTGTTATCATAAAGCACGTTTTTGTAAGCATCAACCACCTGAAATTCAATAGCAGGAATTGTCTCAGAGCCACATACGGCAAGCCGGTAATTTTGGCCTGCATAAAATGTTTTATACAATTCAGCTTCTTCTCCCTCTGTTAGTATCGCAGCATGATAATTGCCATCGTGAATATATCCGGTAAGTTCAAGCTTGCACAGCTTTTTGGCAAAACCTTTGCACTGTGCGTTAACCGAAACATTCAGAAACAGCAAAACGGTTATTGTAACTATATAGGGAATGAACTTTTTCATACTCATCATTTTTATTGAACAAAGTTATTTCTTAATGAACTAACAGCAGCCTGAAGTTCAGTAAACGCTTCAGGGGTAACATTTATTTTAGTTTGTGATTTAAGGACGGTAACTTTTGCCGTATCTTTTTCATCAACCTTAACAGCTGAGGTTTGTACTTCAATTTTATCAAATGCGGCTTTCAGTGCATGAAGCTCATTGATCAAATCCACAATATCCCGGTTTTCTTCTCCTGTAACTTTTTTGCTGTTATCCTGAAGCATCCTTTCAACAATGCTGAATGACAACTTTTGCTCAGCAATACGGTCAACCAGTTTACTTCCGGCAACAAATTGATTACCGATCATTTGAGTCCCAATATAAAGTCCTTCAATCCAGCCCCCCACCAGAACAATGGCTGCCACATCCTGCTGGTCATTCTCTTTCAGGTATGAACTGGAGTTCAGAAAAGTTTCGGAGATGATATCCATCACGACGTCACGTTTATCGAGATTCTGTTCAAGCCTTTTGATGGTTTCCTCATCAATTGCATCACTGATACCCATTTCATTAGCCAGTCGCTTGGTGGCATCCATATATTTCAGGGAAGTCTGCGCCTGGTCGAAAAGACTTGCAAAACTCAAATCAGTAGTATATATCCCCAGATTTAATGCTTTACTCTTATTTGTTGAGTATTTCTCAACACCGGCCAGATTGTTCAAAACCGTTTCGTTGTATTCAATTCCGGCTGATTTCAGTAACATGGCTGTTTCAAGCGGTGAAGGCAGGGAATAAAAAATTTTCTTTGCTTTATCAATATCGTCAAAAATGTCCTCCTCAGATAAGAAATCCTCAATTCCAACTTCTTGTCCCTCCTGGCCTTTTTTTCCGGATTTACAGGAATTGCCCAGCAAAAAAAGTCCGGCGAGCATTACGCAGCTGATCAACCGCAAAGTAAAGTAATTTTGTTGCATGAGTTAATAATTTATAAGTTGATTTCTTAATTGTATAAGAATCATAGTTGTAGTAAAATTAATCCTTTTTTTCAGATTTCAAAACTATATTGAATGTTGACGCCGTTTAGCCTTGTTAAACGATGATCACTAAGCAAAGTTACTGTTTTGTTTATTTTTTTGTTGTTAACAAATAACGAGATATTAACAAAATATGGTGAAGAAAATGGGAGTTCCTATTTCGGAGATGGATGAGCTGACCTTGAAAGGTAATACTTGCAACAGTGCGTTAGTCCGCAATCCGAACATTTTGGTTTTCTTGCCAGGCAAACATAGCGACCATGAAGTATAAGCCAGTGATGCGCTTTAATAAGCAGGTGGCCGGGAAAATGGCTGACTAACTGTTTTTCTGTTGATTCGGGTGTTTTGGAGCTGTTGGTAAGTCCGAGTCTTGCCGCAACCCTGAATACATGAGTGTCGACCGGCATCGCAGGTTTTCCGAATGCCACTATACGGATTACATTGGCGGTTTTCCGTCCCACTCCCGGAAGCTGAATCAGGTCGTCAAACGATTCCGGAACCTTTCCGTGGTAATCCTTGATTAGTTTTTCTGCCATGGATTGCAGGTGTTTTGCCTTATTGTTCGGATAGGAACATGACCTGATCAGTTGAAATATTTCTGCAGGATCAGCTTGTGCCATTGATGCAGCATCTGGAAACCGCTTCATTAATGCCGGTGTGATCATGTTCACCCGTTTATCGGTACATTGCGCCGACAGGATAACAGAAACAAGAAGACTGAAAGGATCTTCATACACCAGTTCAGTTTCTGCAACCGGCATGTGCTCCTCAAAATATGCGATAACCTTTTGGTAACGTTCTTTTATATTCATGAGTATGGCAAAAATTAGCATTCCAAATTAACAAAATAAAATTTGCGTATATCATGACTGCTGAAAATGTTTTTCAGGGAAGCTTTTGGCGCTAGTTACTAATGAAATTAATACACCTTAACTACTACTATACCCCATTCCTGCACCCCGTCGGGGAACGATCTTCCAATTACGTTCGGCAAAACTGCATAGTTTTTTTGTATAAAAAACATTCCGGAGGCTCCCCAACGGGGTTTTCCATCGCACTGCCACTGCCACTGCTACTGCTACTACTGTTGATACTGCTGTTGCCCCTGCTCCTGCCGCTTCCCCTGTCTTGGTTCTTGGTTCTTGATTCTTGGTTCTTGATTCTATTTCACCCCCCGCCCTGATAAAAATCAGAAATTTCTTTTTTTTTCAAAATCATATTTCTACATTTGCATCGAAACGAATTTATCATGCATATTCAGTCAAACAGCGGCTTCTTCTTTTTTTACTTTTATTTCTGGGAAACCTGAAGGGGCTTGCTTTGTTTGTTAACAATGATAAAAATATCAAAGAGCCCCGTAGAAACGGGGCTTTTTTTTTTGCCAAAATTTTCACCCTAAACTGTTTAAAAATGAATAATGAAAATCCGAAACCAAAACGAATTGCCATCCAGGGCGGATACGGGGCTTTTCACGATATAGCCGCACATGGCTTTTTTGAAAATGAAAATATCGAGATTGTGCCCCGGAATACGTTCAAAGACCTATTTAAAGCACTGAAACAGGGAAAGGTAGATTTTGGCATTACGGCCATCGAAAACTCAATTGCCGGTAGCATCCTGCCCAATTACAATCTGCTGCTCGAATCAAATCTGGAGATAGTGGGCGAGGTTTACCTTCGCATCAAACAGAATCTTGTTGCCTTACCCGGCCAGACCATTAAGGACATCAGGGAAGTATATTCCCATCCCATGGCCATTCTGCAGTGTCAGCATTTCTTTGACGATTATCCTTCGATCAGACTCATAGATTCTATTGACACGGCTCTGAGTGCCAAGGAAATTGCAGACAAAAAAATAAAAAATGCAGCAGCCATTGCTTCAGCTGGTGCTGCCGAAAAATACAAACTCGAAATCATTGCAGAAGGCATTGAAACACACA
>CAZLLD010000039.1:0-36223 GCA_964560225.1 uncultured Bacteroidales bacterium | reverse complement strand
GATATAACATGCCAGCACAAACGGTTGCAGAAAAAATTCTCGGGGCACCTGCCGGAACCATTGTATTTCGCAGGCCCGACCTGGTGTTGAGTCACGACAATACGGCCAGTATCGAAAGCACTTTTCGAAAGATGGGAGGAGAGCGCGTTTCCGATGCAGACCAACTGGTTATCGTGCTCGATCACAATGCACCTCCCACCAACAGCAAGCTGGCCAATGACTACCTTCAGATCCGCAATTTTGCTCATGGTCAGGGAGTGAAGCGGTTTCACGATGCCGGTGAGGGTATTTGCCACCAGCTGATGAGCAGGTATGCCCGCCCGGGCATGGTGATTGTGGGAAGCGACAGTCATACCTGCACTGCCGGGGCATTCAATGCTTTTGCTGCCGGAATCGACCGGACTGAAACAGCCGGCATCTGGAAAACGGGTGAAACCTGGTTCAGGGTGCCGGACTCCTTAAAAATAGTATTGCATGGCAGGTTACCCGAGCATGTTTATGCCAAGGACCTGGCCTTGTATATCATGGGCATGATCGGATCAAGCGGAGCCGATTACCTGTCGGTTGAGTACCATGGCAACGGGGTAAAAACACTGCGTATTGCCGACCGGATGACCATTGCCAACCTGGCCTCGGAAATGGGGGCAAAGAATGCCGTGTTTCCTGCAGATAGTGTGCTCACCGACTTCCTGGGTGAAGAAATCAGGGGTGTATGGGCGGACCCGGATGCCAGCTATGTGAAAACCATTGAAGTCAATCTGAATGAATTATACCCGCTGGTAGCCTGTCCGCACCATGTGGATCATGTGAAAAGTGTGGACGAGATAGCCGGAACACCAATCGGACAGGCCCTGATAGGCACCTGTACTAATGGCAGAATTGAGGATTTGCGCGAAGCTGCCGCCCTGCTGAAAGGAAAACAGGTGGCCGGAGATGTGCAATTGCTGATTACCCCCGCATCACGGGATATTTATTTGCAGGCCGTGCAGGAAGGACTGGTGGAAATATTTCTGCAAGCCGGGGCCAATATGCTCAGTCCATCTTGCGGGCCATGCCTGGGAACAGGACAGGGGATACCACCTGATGGCATCAATGTGATATCTACGGCAAACCGGAATTTTATGGGGCGAATGGGCAATCCCAAGGCATCAATATACCTGGCTTCGCCGGCCACAGTGGCGCTTTCTGCGATTCATGGCTGCATTACTTCTCCCATGAAGAGAAGTACCGGGGTTAATTACCCCTATCATGCAGAACAAACCGCTACCGTGATGATTGCTGAACCGGATAACAGGTATGTCAATGGCGTATGGGATTATCATGATGCCCACAACCTGAATACCGATCAGCTCTTTGCCGGGAACCTGACCTATGAAATCAACAGCTCGCAATCCGATAAGATTGTGCCTCATTTGCTTAAAGGATTTGATGTGAACTTTTCAGGGAAGGCAAAACGTGGTGATGTCATGATTTGCGGGGAGAATTTCGGGTGCGGCAGTTCGCGCGAGCATCCTGCTGTTGGTTTGGCTTACCTGGGAATTAAGGCAGTCATTGTCAGATCGGTGTCCCGCATTTTTTTCCGATCGGCAATCAACCAGGGTCTGCCAATTCTGGTGGTTCCGGAGGCAGTTGACGCATATCGGCGCGGAGATGAGGTGGAAGTGGATTTGCAACACGGTATCATCCATGTTGGCAGTCGGAAGTTACAATTTACAGCCCTTCCGGGTAAAATGCGGGAAATACTTGAAGCCGGCGGATTGGTAAATACACTGAGCAGGAACAGGTAATGAATGAAGATAACAAAATACCCAAGTGATAAAACATAAGCACCATGACAACAGATATGCAAAACACACTCAGGCAGCTGGGTATCGTTGATGTGAACCCGGGTATCTGTACCGGTACGGTATGGCACGAAACAACGGGTGAGCGGTTGACATCGTATTCCCCGGCTGATGGCGGTCCAATAGCTGAAATAAAGCAGGCCACCAGGTCAGATTATGACCGGGTGGTGGAACAGGCAGCCGAGACTTTCAGAAGCTGGCGCCTGGTTCCGGCCCCGAAAAGAGGAGAAATTGTCAGGCAGATTGGCCTGGAATTGCGGAAAAACAAGGATGCCCTGGGCAGGCTGGTGAGCTGGGAGATGGGAAAGATTTTACAGGAAGGACTGGGTGAGGTACAGGAGATGATTGACATCTGCGATTTTGCCGTAGGACTTTCGCGCCAGCTCTACGGACTGACCATGCACTCCGAACGCCCGGGCCACCGGATGTATGAGCAATACCATCCGCTGGGTGTGGTAGGCGTAGTTTCAGCTTTTAACTTTCCGGTGGCGGTATGGTCGTGGAATGCCATGATAGCCCTTGTTTGTGGTGATACCGTGTTGTGGAAGCCTTCGTCGAAGGTTTTGTTGTGTGCCATTGCGGTTCACCGGATCATAGCCATGGTGCTGAAAGAAAACAACGTTCCCGAGGGAGTGCTGAACCTGGTAGCCACCAGCTCGAAATACCTGGGAGATGACCTTTTTGCTGACCGGAGGATACCGCTTGTTTCATTTACCGGGTCGACACGCATTGGTAAACAAGCAGGCAAGCTGGTAGGAGAGCGATTGGGACGTACCATACTGGAACTGGGAGGCAACAACGCCATCATAATAACTCCGGATGCCAATATGGAATTGGCCTTGCGTGCTGTTGTCTTTGGTGCGGTTGGAACCACCGGACAACGCTGCACTTCTACCCGGCGCATCATCCTGCATGATTCGGTTTTTGATGAATTTGCCGGCAGGCTGGCTAAAGCTTATAAGGAACTTGTTATCGGCAGTCCCCTGGATCCGAAAACGCATGTTGGACCGCTGATCGACAAACAGGCTGCAGGCAGCTTTTTCTCAGCAATCGAAATGGTGCAAGCCGCGGGCGGAAAAGTACTTTTTGGCGGAACACCCTATGAAAACAACGATTGTTCGTCGGGTTGCTATGTGGTGCCCTGCCTGGCCGAAGTGGAAAACCACTATGCCATAGTGCAGGAGGAAACCTTTGCCCCATTGCTTTACCTGATCAGGTACCGGCATTTTGAAGAAGCTTTATCGATACACAATGCAGTGCCCCAGGGTTTGTCGTCCGCCATCTTCACCAACAACCTTCAGGAAGCCGAAACCTTTCTATCACATGCGGGTTCCGATTGCGGCATTGCCAATGTGAACATTGGTACCTCGGGGGCCGAAATAGGCGGGGCATTTGGCGGGGAAAAGGACACCGGCGGCGGACGCGAATCGGGCTCGGATGCCTGGAAGGCTTATATGCGCAGGCAGACCAATACCATCAATTACAGCAGTGACCTGCCACTGGCACAGGGGATTGAGTTTAATGTATAGGAAGATGTTAGAACCAAGAGCCTAGAACCAAGAGCCAAGAGCCAAGACAGGGACAAGGGACAAGCAAAAATAGTAGAAGTACAAGTTTATTGACAGCCTGTCAGTGCGATGTCCCCTGCCTACCGGCAGGCAGGCCCTCTGGAGGGGGCTGGGGGAGGAAAATACACAGCGGATAATAACTGATCTGAAAATCAAATGCAACTGATTATCATAAATTGAATTATGAAAATAGGCATACTCCGTGAGACCAAAGTGCCCGTTGATACCCGGGTGCCGCTGATACCCAGACAATGCAAGATGATCCGGGAAGAATTCCCGGGCGTGGAGGTTGTTGTTCAGCCATCATCAATCCGTTGCTATTCCGATGCTGCTTACCGTGAAGAAGGCATACTGGTTGTTGAAAATCTCGAAGGCTGCGATGTATTGCTGGGCATCAAAGAGGTGGATCCATCTGCATTGATAGCTGGGAAAACTTATCTTTTCTTTTCCCACACCATTAAAAAGCAACCACATAACAAAAAAATGTTGAAGGCAATTCTTGATAAGCATATCAGGCTTATTGACTATGAAATTCTTACTGATAGCCGGGGTATCCGCATTATTGGCTTTGGCCGGTGGGCCGGGTTAATAGGGGCTTATGAAGGTATGCGCGCCATGAGCATACGGCACAAAATTCCGGGTTTGATCAGGGCGGCTGAATGTACGGGGTTGAGAGATATGATGAACAGGGCGACAAAAATGCCAATACCTCCCTGGAGAATTGTAGTCACCGGCGACGGTCGTGTTGCCGGAGGGGTGGAAGAGATGATGCTTGCCTTTGGGGTGCGGAAGGTGACCGTGGAAGACTTTCTTACCGGTGCATATAACGATGTAACGGTATATGTGCAGCTTGATCCGGAAAAGTACAATAAACCCAAGGAAGGAGCGCCTTTTGACCTGCTTCACTTTTTTGCACATCCGGATGCCTTTGAGAGCAATTTTGCAAGGTTCTGCAATAAAACCGACCTGCTCATCATGGCGGCATACTGGGACCCGCATGCCCCGGTTTTGTTTACACCTGAAAAAATGCAGGAAAAGGATTTCAGTATCCGCGTCATTGCCGATATCACCTGTGACATTCAGGGAGCCATTCCATCAACCCTCAGGGCTACCCACTTTCAGGAGCCATTTTACGATTTCAACCCAATAACCGGAAAAGAAGAAAAAGCTTTCAGCAGTGACTCCAATATCACGGTGATGGCCATTGACAACCTGCCCAGCGGACTTCCCAGGGAAGCATCTGAAGACTTCGGGTACAACCTGATCAAGAATGTGTTTTCACTGGTGGTCAGCGGCGATCCCGAGCGGGTGATTGAAAGGGCCACCATTGCCGAGAGCGGAAAACTGACAAAAGCATATCAATATCTTTCCGATTGGGTGAACCAACCGGAATAACAATATTTCTATGAAGCAAATTTTAGTAATCGGATCGGGCCGGTCTTCTTCGGTACTCATCAGGTATCTCGAAGAAAATGCAGAAAAATTCAGTTATTCCATCACAGTAGGAGACCGTGACACGCAAAGTATCGGGGGAAGAGTTGCTCCCGGTACACGAATTGTTTCCCTTGATGTTTTTAACGAGCAGCAACTCAATGACGAGGTGCAACAAGCCGATCTGGTCATCTCCATGTTACCTGCCCTGTTCCATCCGCTGGTGGCCCGGGCATGCCTGCATCACCGGAAGAACCTGCTCACTGCTTCTTATGTGTCACCTGAAATGAACGACCTCGATGCCGCGGTCAGATCAAACAACCTGTTATTTCTTAATGAAATGGGTGTCGACCCGGGTATTGACCACATGTCGGCTATGCGGGTAATCAACCGTCTGCGGCAGCAAGGCCATGAATTGCTCTGCTTTGAAACCTTTACAGGTGGATTGATAGCTCCGGAGTCGGACAACAACCCGTGGCATTATAAAATTACCTGGAACCCGCGCAATGTTGTTCTGGCAGGTCAGGGAGGTCCGGCCCGTTTTATCCAGGAAGGGCGGTTTAAGTACATACCCTATCACCGGCTGTTCCGAAGGACAGAAATAATTGAAATTGAAGGATACGGCAAATTTGAAGGCTATGCCAACCGCGATTCGCTGAAGTATATTGAAAAATACGGTCTTCAGGATGTGCCTACCGTTTACCGCGGTACTCTCAGGCGTCCCGGATATTGCCGCGCCTGGGATGTGTTTGTACAGTTGGGTGCCACGGATGATTCATTTACGCTGCAAAACACTGAAAATATGACTTACAAGGAATTCATCAATTCATTCCTGTACTACAGCAGGGAAGATCCCGTGAAGACCAAACTTTACCAATACATGCATATCGACCAGGATTCGGACGTGCGCGAAAAACTCGAATGGCTGGGCATTTTCAGTGACACCAGAATCGGATTGAAAAATGCCACACCTGCCCGGGTGCTGGAACAGATTATTACCCGCAAGTGGGAATTGGAACCGGGAGACAAAGACATGCTGGTGATGTGGCACAAGTTTATCCATCGCGCTCCCGGGGCAGAAAGATGTAACCTGCTCACCTCGTCACTGGTGGTGCTGGGTGACGACCCCGTGAACACGGCCATGGCCAAAACAGTGGGTTTGCCGCTTGGTATTGCCGCAAAGATGATCATCACCGGCCAGATCAAACTGGCAGGAGTGCATATTCCCACCATTCCTGAAATTTACGAACCGGTGCTGCAGGAATTGGCAGAGCATGGGATTAGGTTTAATGAAAACCTCGAGGAGTGGAAAGGGGAGGAGTAGGGCTGCTGGTCTGCTAAGTCTTCTAAGTCTGCTGGTCTTCTGGTCTGCTAAGTCGTGCAGTTAGAAACAGGTGCGAGCTGCGAGCTGTGAGCTTCGAGTTGTATAACGTCAGGTTCGGTTTAGGCTGTGCCCATAGACGTCATACTAAGGATGTATATTGTTAATATTCTTTCATTTGTGCGTACTTACTTCAATTTTATTGCAATTAAGGCTGAACGAAGCGATGTCCCCCGCTGGCGGGGGCCAGGGGGTGGACTTGCATGAATTCATTTGGTTTTTCGTGTTAACTTAATATTCAAAAATTTATAAATATTTAGTATTAATAGCATGCGATAATCCACCCCCAGCCCCCGCCAGCGGGGGATAATGCATTTTCAAAACTCATCTCAAATTAATAAAGTAAGTGCCTTGTTTTATAGAATAATTTCTTAACTTGACGGCTATGGGGTATAGCCTAAGCCGAATTGAGGGATTCAAACTATGACCAGTATAGTTCTTGGAACGATTTGTTTGTAAGATACTTTCTGTTTAATTGGTAGTTGTAAAATCTGCAAACCATGAAAAATACTTTACTTATACTTTTTTCTTTTTTGAGTTTAATAACAAATGCTCAAACAATGGATGATGGTATTGTATATCAAACCAATTGCCTAACTAAACTACATCCCAACTATCTAATAGATGGGATTAGATTACGCCATACGGATACAATTCTGATTAAGTCATTAGAAAACCATTTGCAGATAAAGGAATATAAATTTGTCCGGAATATCTTTTCTAACTGGATTTATGATGATTTTGCCAATGAAGGACTTTTTATAAAATATTCTGATTTTCCTTATGTTGTAAATGAATATGTTCTTGACTCAAAACGAAGAAAGAATAAGTTTTGGAAAACTTTTTCATCAAACAATATTTCTTCTATTGAGAAGATTGATAAAGAGAAATCTATTAAGTTATATGGGAAAAGAGGTGAATACGGAGTAATAAGAATAAAAACAAAGAATTAGTTAAGTAGCCTCAGAGAAATCCGAGGCTATTTATTGACCCAAAAGCTCTTGTACAGTAATTTAAAAATAAACCGGGACCGTTAGTCGTTGGCCATTGGCGCTCCTTGCTTGTCCCTTGTCATTTGTCCCTGTCTTGACTCTTGGCTCTTGGTTCTTGTGCCTTTCCTCCCGCATACTGCCACACCTGCATCAATGCTCTGCCGTCATGGTAACATCCTTTCCAGGCATGGGCCTTGCGTTCGCGGATGGTGGCGGGACTTTTGTCGAGGCCGCTGTTGTACCAGCCACCAAATTGCGGGTCGATCAGTTCTTTGTTGATATAGCTCCACATGTTGACAAAGGCTTCCTGATAAACCGGTTCTTCAGGATATAGCCCTGCAAACAAAGCGCAGGCATGCCAGGTTTCGGCCTGTGCCCACCATACCTTAACGCTGTCAATCACTTCTACTGAATCGGTAACGAAGGCATACCCCTTATCAAACAAGCCATAGAAATCGCGATCAAAGCCCCAGGCCAGGGTGTGATCAATTAGTTTTTTTGATACATGCAGGGTCAGGCTGTCGGGTTCTCCATAGAGTGTTTTCGCGGCGTCGATCAGCAAATAGGCTGTTTCTATATTGTGTCCGAATGATATATGATCTATTTGAATGTTTTTCAGGATTTCTTCACGTGATAAACCTGCGTTGGAAACAGGCCTCCATTTCCGGTCGAAATACAACTTCAGGTAGCCTTCCTGCGTGGTCATGCTGTCTCTTACCAGGGATATCATTTCGGCAAGCCGGGCTTTCACGGTTTCTTCATGTAAAACCTGGCAGGTTGTTGTTAAGGCTTCCATCAGGTGAATGCTTGTATTCTGATCTTTCCGGAATACATCGCCCTGACTCATATAACGAGCTTCGGCCGGTATTGCTCCACTCTTCAACAGGGTCTTTGGCAATGAAACGCTGAAATATCCCAGGTCCACAGAATCATGCAGTGCTGTTTCGAGCCAGTTGAATGTTTTTTTAACCCACGCCAACGCCTGGGGGTCGGGATTGATTTTGGCGTATTGTGCTAATGCATACAGAGCAAAAGCATTTCCGTAGGCCAGTTTAAAAGATGCATCTACTTTTTGAACGGCATTTGGGAAATATGCTTGGTAAAAACCGCCATTTATGCTATCCCACATATGCCGTGTGAGAAATTCATAACCCTGGTCGGCTGCCAGGTGCCAGGTGGGATTATCGGGAAAGATCTCGGCTGCCCGGGCTGCGGTCCACAATCCGCGGGCCTGGGTGACCAGCATTTTTTCCTGGGCAGGAGACAAGGTCCAGTCGTTCTCAAAATTGGTCCAGTAACCGCCGTTCACCGTATCAATGATCCGGGGGTAAAAGGTTTCCAGCAGGCTGTTGAGCTGGGTTTCAATTTGTGATTTCTCTACGCCCAGGAAAATGATCTTGCCGGGCTTTGATTTGCAGCTGGAAAGGCACAGGGACAGGGCAATCAACAGGATTGCCGTTAACGAAGAATGAAAACATTTTGTCATGACAGGTTTTATTTAGCCGAAAGGTATAAATTATTGCTGGAAAAGCGGATTCGTAAAATTCTAGTTGTATGTGAAAGGAATGATTATTCTTATAATAGAAATTTGTTTTATTTTTGTATAGCAACTAAACAAAAATAATGAATCAGGAACTGGTATCCCTTATTGATCTGTTCAACCGCATCCTGCATTTGTATTCGGCGATTGACAAAAAGCCGAAGGATTTCGGTACGGGTGATCTGCTTTATGTGAGCGAGATTCATGCCGTGTACCTGATCGGCAGCAATCCCGAGATCAATATGACCCGCCTGGCCGAACTGGCAGGCGTAACCCGGGGCGCTGTTTCGCAAATGATCAAGCGTCTGGTCAGCAAACGTTATGTGGCCAAATTCAAAGGAGTTAACAACAAGGAAGTAAGTCTGAGGCTGACCGACAAAGGATACATCATTTACCAGAATTACCTGAATTTCGCCAAAGAGCGTTTTGTTTTTGCCGAAGAAATTTACCGGACAGCCTCCCGGGATGATATTGACCTGGTAAAAAGGCTGTTTACCGTGATCTATGAGAACATCAAACAAATGAGCGAGCAATAATTTAGTATCTAAACAAAATGATGATGAAATATGCCCTTACCTGGTGTTTTCTGTTTCTGGTGGTTGCGGTGCCGGCACAACCTGCGTTGGATGTGTATGTCAAAACCGGACTTGAGAACAACCTGGCTTTGCTTCAGAAGGAATCGGGCTACAGGCAGAGTCTGGAGGCACTCCGTGAGGCCCGGGGAATGTTTTACCCTTCAGTTTCACTGAATGCGCGCTACACCAGGTCGGAAGGCGGAAGAGTTATTGAATTCCCGGTAGGCACCTTGCTGAATCCCGTTTACAACCAGCTGGGCATACCGGTAGTGCTTGAGGATGAAGAGATCCGGTTTCTGCGGCCTGCCGAACATGAAACCAAAATCAGGCTGGTTCAGCCGCTTGTCAATACCGATGTGTATTACAATTCGCGCATCCGCAAAGAGTTGTCGGTTGCCGAAGAGATCAGCCTGGAGCAGTATAAGCGTGAACTGACTGCCGATATCAGAAAGGCTTATTACAGCGTGGGAATGACGGAGGGCATTCTCGACATGTTGCGGGAAACGAAGCTGCTGCTACTCGAGAACATCCGGGTGAACGAGAAACTCATTGAAAATGGCAAAGCCACACCGGATAACCTGTACCGATCACAAACCGAACTGAGCAAATTTGAACAGACCTTTCAGGAGGCATTAAAAAACCGGGAGCTTGCCAAAGCTTATTTTAATTATCTGCTGAACCGGCCGCTATCTGACAGCGTGATTATTGAAATTCCCGGTATGTCTGCGGGACTGTCAGATAATCTGACCGACCTTATTGAGCAGGCAGTCGTCAGCAGGGAGGAAATCATGAACCTCGAACAATACCTGCATGTGGCCGACCTGTCGGTTGGCATGAACCGTACCGCCATGTTGCCCAACATTACAGCAGTGGCTGATTACGGCTTTGAAGGAGAGAAGTATGCATTCAATAAAAATACGGATTATTTACAGGCATCGCTGGTATTGAGCTGGGACTTGTTTTCAGGTTTTCAGCAGCGGGCAAGGATCAGCCAGGCCCTCATGGGCAGGGAGAAAATTGAGCATCAGCTTGATGAAGTCAGGAGCCAGGTATCATTGCAGGTTATCGGGGCGTATCGCGAGCTGAAATCGTCGGAAGCCGGGATAACGGCTGCTGAAAACCAGCTGAAAACAGCCCGTGAAGGTTTCAGGCTGGTGAATCGCAGGTATGAAGAAGGACAGGCCAGCCTGATTGAATTCATAGATGCGCGTAACACGCTGACCCAGGCTGAGGAAAACCTGATTATGAGCCGGTATACCCTGCTGATTGATCAGGCCGAATTTGAGAAAGTTGTGGCAGTTCACAAACAATAAATGGTTATGAAATTAAAAATTGTACTGGCTGTTTTGCTGGTTTTTTCGCAAACAGCCTGTCGCCGGCAGGCTGTTGAAACAAGTGCACCTGAGACCTCAAGGGTACGGGTGGCTGAAGTCGGTATGGAGGAAATGAGTTTCCCGGTCACAGCCAGCGGCATTGTTGTTCCGGCGCGTGAGATCAGGTTATCCTTTAAAATCGGAGGCATCATAGAAACTATCCATGCCGAGGAAGGAGCCCGGGTAAGACAGGGAGCGCTGCTGGCCTCGTTGAATCCTTCGGAGATCGACGCCCAGGTGGAACAGGCTTCAAACGGGTATGAAAAGGCAGTGCGAGACTATAACCGGGCCAGGAATCTTTTCACCGATAGTGTGGCCACATTGGAACAGATGCAGAATGCCACTACTGCCATGAACCTGGCCAAAGCCACATACGACATGGCTGTCTTTAACCAGAAACACTCCAGGATTTTCGCACCGGAAGACGGGGTTATTCTCAAAAAGCTGGTTGAAACCAATGAGGTGGTGGCAGCCGGTTATCCGGTGTTTGTTTTCGGAACCACCGGAACTCACTGGAAAATCAAGGCAGGAGTGGCTGACCGACATTATGTACGCATTAACACAGGTGATTCCGCCAGAGTTACCTTTGATGCCTATCCTGATGAAGTATTTAGGGCCCTTGTTAGTCAGCTGGGTGAAGCCGCAAATCCGCAGACCGGCACCTATGAAATTGAACTCGATCTGATTGCCATGAAAAAGCGGCTGGCGGCTGGTTTTATCGCCAACCTGGAAATCATGCCTTCGCACGCTGACAGGTTTTACCGGATACCTGTTGAATCGCTTGTGGAAGCACATGGCGAAGAAGGGTATGTTTATGGCATCACTGATTCGCTGGTCGCCTGCAAGGTAAAGGTAAACATCGCAGGTATTTACGGAGCACAGGTGGCTGTTTCCGGTGGTTTAAAAGGTGTGAAACGGGTGGCTGCAGAGGGGGCGGCGTACCTGACCGATGGGGAACAGGTTGAAATTATTCCATAACACTGAAATCTGTTGTGCTTTGAGCTTCTCAGGAAAAGTAACCTTTGAAAAGAAATGAAAATCACTGACATCGCTGTTAAGAACTACCAGTTCACCCTGGTCATGTTCCTGCTCCTGGTCGCATTGGGCATCTATTCACTGATGTCGATCCCGCAATCGGAGGATCCGGAGTTTGATGTACCCATTGTGCCTGTTTATGCAATATATCCAGGCGCCTCCCCGGCTGATATGGAAAAGCTGGTAGTGGATAAAATAGAGAAAAGCCTGAGCGAGCTGGATGATATCAAAAGAATGGAAAGCAGCATGAAGGATGGAGTGGCTTCAGTAGTTGTTGAATTTACTTCAAATGTGGATCCCGATAAAAAATTCGACGAGGTGTCGCGGCAGGTGAATTCAGTAAGGTCGTCGATGCCGCAGGATTTGTATAGTTTGGAGGCTGTAAAGGTTTCGGCAGGCAATACCAATATCATCCAGAGTGCGCTGGTATCAGAAAATGCTGCCTATGCTGACCTTGAGAAACATGCCGAAGAAATTGCCGACCGGATTGCGGCGATACCCAGCATCAACAAAGCAGAGGCTATTGCCTTTCCTGAGAGGGAACTCAGGGTTTCGATTGATTTGCCCAGGCTTTCACAGCTCAGACTTTCTATCAGCCAGGTGTTAGGAGCCATTCAGAGTGAAAATGCGGATATTCCCGGAGGAAGCGTAGAGCTTGGTCCAAAAAAATTCAATGTAAAAACCAGCGGCAACTACCACCATCCCGATGAGGTGCGCACTACGATTGTGGGTTCAAGCCAGGACAGGCTGGTTTATCTGAAAGATGTGGCGAAGGTTGACTGGGATTATGAAGACATGAGGTATTTCGGCCGGTTCAATGGCAAGCGGGCCGTGTTCATCATCGCCAGTATGAAAAAGATGCAAAACATCCACCAAACACGCGACCAGATATACCGGATCTTTGATGAACAGGAAAAAAAGCTGCCCCCGGGGGTAAGGCTCGAGAGGGGATTTGACCAGGCCAAAAACGTGTCGGCCAAGCTGGGCCGGTTGCAATTCGACTTTCTGTTTGCCATTCTGCTTGTTCTGTTGACCCTATTGCCACTTGGCTTGCGTGCTGCGGGAATAGTCATGGTTTCCATCCCGCTTTCCATACTCATCGGGTTAACCGGTTTGTTCTTCACGGGATTCAGCATCAACCAGCTCAGCATTGTGGGAGGAGTCATTGCCCTGGGTTTGCTGGTGGATGATTCCATCGTAGTTGTGGAAAATATTTCAAGGTGGATCAGGGAAGGGCACCGGCCCTTTGATGCGGCTATCCGGGCAACGCGCCAGATAGGGCAGGCTGTGCTGGGATGCACGGCAACCCTCATTTTTGCCTTTTTGCCACTCATGTTTCTTCCGGGTATGGCCGGGCAGTATATGCTCGTATTGCCGGTAACCGTGGTTTATGTTGTGCTGGGTTCGCTGTTTGTTGCCCTTACCATCATTCCTTTTATTGCCAGCAAGGTGCTCCGGGATACTACAAATCCTCACGGCAACCAGGCTTTGCAGCTACTCAACAGGGGAATTGAATTTACCTATGCCCGTGCCTTGCAATGGTCTTTGGCAAATCCCTTGAAAACTGTGATCATGGCAGCATGCATATTTTTGGGGTCACTTGCCCTGATTCCGGTGATAGGTTTCAGTTTGTTTCCCAAAGCCGGCATGAAACAATTCCTGGTCACCGTGGAAACACCTAAAGGCAGCAACATCTGGGAAACAGATAAGGCGGTCAGGTTTGTGGAATCAGTGGTAAAAAGCAAAAGCGATATTGTATATTACATGTCGAATATAGGAAAGGGAAATCCGACTATCTATTACAATACCTTCCAGAAAAGTGAGCAAAACAACCTCGGTGAGTTGCTTTGCGAAATGACACCCAAATCACAACCGGAGATAACCACCTTTTTGGATGAGCTTCGTGATACGCTGAATACTTATGTTAACGCTAAGATTTACGTGTATGAATTTGAAAATGGATCACCGGTAGATGCACCCATAGCCATGCGGGTAGTGGGAGATAACCTGGATACCTTGCAGGAGCTTACCCATAAGATTGAGAAAATTATCAAAGCAACGGAAGGAACCATATACGTGAAGAATCCGATCAGCCAGTCGCTCACCGATATTAAAATTGACGTGAACAGCTCCAAAGCCGGCATATTTGGAGTTCCGGCCGTTGATATCGACCGTACCATCAGGCTTGCCCTGGCAGGTATCAGTGTTGGAAAGTTCAGGGAGGCCGACGGAACGGAGTATTCCATTAATGTGCGGCTTCCGAAAGAAAGATCCAATTCCCTGGAACAGCTCGACCAGATTTATGTATCGTCGCTCAGTGGTGCCCAGATACCCTTATCACAGCTTTCTTCAGTGAAGTTTGAATCTTCTCCCACGCTGATCGAGCATTATAACAAGGAACGTTGTGTCACCCTGTCATCCTTTGTTGAAACAGGTTTCAATACCGACAAGGTCACCAAGGAAATTCTGGAAAAAATAGGTAAAATAGGGATGCCTGCCGGATGCAAGGTAGTGCCGACCGGTGAGATCGAAAGCCGTCAGGAAAGTTTTGCCGGTATTGGTTCGGCCATACTGGTGGCCATATTTGGCATTTTTTCCATTCTCATACTGGAGTTCAGAACGTTTAAGGGAACACTCATCGTATTGTCGGTGATACCACTGGGTGTGGTGGGCGGAATCCTCATGCTTTTTGCCACCGGGTATACACTGTCATTTGCCGCCGCAGTTGGTTTTGTAGCACTTATTGGAATAGAAATCAAAAATTCGATTTTGCTGGTGGATTTCACCAACCAGTTGCGGCAGGGCGGTACACCGCTCAACGAGGCCATTATCAGGGCAGGGGAGATCCGGTTTCTGCCGGTTCTGCTGACCACCCTGACTGCCATCGGGGGGTTGCTGCCGATCGCATTGAGTAAATCGGGTATCTATTCACCGTTGGCCTGGGTGATCATTGGCGGGCTCATTACCTCAACGTTGCTGGCACGGCTGGTAACTCCGGTGATGTACAAGCTGATACCACCGAAGATAGATTGAGGCGATATACCCAACACAATTGAAGAATAGGTAGTTTAATTAGAATTGCTAATTTAGAGTCAACATTATTTAATAGTATGCTGTCATGAAAAGAACAGTCCGGTTGTTATTGTGTTTCCTTGTCCTCGGGCAGTTGGAATCTTCCCTGAATCTGCTGATGGCCCAGGAGAGCAAAAAAATTCACGTATGGGAAATGCAGGAAGTTGTGCTTCAGGCTGAAAAGCAATATGCCAATTATTATACCGAGGTGACCTGCTGGGTTGATCTGAAGGGTCCCGGTTTTTCAAAACGGGTCTATGCTTTCTGGGATGGCGGGAATACCTACAAAGTTCGCATTGTTGCTACCGGTGCCGGTACATGGGAATGGAAAAGCGGTTCGAATCAGACGGATGACAGTGGCCTCAATAACCACACCGGTTCATTTGAAGCGGTAAACTGGACCGATCAGGAATTAAATGCAAATCCGAACAGGAGAGGGTTTATCAGACCCACACCCAACGGGCATGCACTGCAATATGCCGATGGTACCCCGTTTCTCATGGTTGGAGATACCTGGCTGGCAGGCACAACCTGGCGCTTGCCGTTCAGGGGTATTACCCCGGCTGCTGATTATATACCTGCCCCCGGTATCGGATTTGAAGATGCGGTGACGTTTCGCAAAATGCAGGGATTCAACTCGGTAAGCATGATAGCCAGTTATCCCAACTGGGAATCAGACAGCAATGCCAATACCTATGCCGATGAGAACGGTATTTATGTGAGAAATGCCTGGGAAAAATTCGGCTACCTGGTTGAGGGCGGTAAGATGACCTCGAAAAACATGCGCGATGAATACGGCAATCTGCCTTTCCGGATGTCTGAAGAGCACTTGGGTGTGGCGGATTTCAACCAGATCATTCCGGAATATTTCCAGAGTCTGGATAAAAAAATGCAATACCTTTCGGATCAGGGTTTTGTTCCCCTGATTGAAACCGTGCGCAGGGATATGTGTCCTACCTGGAAAGCGTATTTCGATTTCAATGAAAGCTACGCCCGGTATGTTCAGTACCTGATCTCGCGTTATGGCGCTTACAATATCTTCTTCAGCGGTATACACCTCGACTGGATACCCAAGGAATACAGCCTGACGGCTGATGAGTTTAATGAAGCGCTTACCTACCACCTGAATAAATATGGCCCGATGCCTTTTGGCCAGCCGCATACCACACTGATCAACAATTCCACTTATACGCAATTTGGTCACGACAAGCAATGCCCCTGGCTCACCATGCACAGTGTGGGCAACAAGCCTCGTGATCACCGTGTTTCGGGGGCACTTGACACCTTGTTCAACCTGGTACCCCCTTACCCGGCAATTAATTTTGAGCCCTATTATACAGGCTGGGATCATGAGATCAACATGCCCAATGGTGAGCGGCCACCGGCTGACTCGGAACGCGACAATTATTTCTCACGGGCACAGATGTATGGTTCGGTACTTTCGGGAGGCCTGTCGGGTCACGTTCATGGTACGGCCGCCTATGACATAACCACTACCGGAGAACCGGATGGAATGCGCCCGCACATCTGGGATGCCCTCAGGTATCAGTCGGGTTATTATTTGAAGCACCTCAGCAAATTTATCTTATCAGAAGGAAGCAAATACCAGGCTCTGATACCGTGCCACCAGGATATGCTCCCCCGTAAAGCACCGGGTGCCCCTGAAAAGGGACTCGATGGGTGGAGTTATATGATGCGGACTCCGGAAAAAGATTTTGCCCTGCTATATTTTGAAAACCAGGCAGTTTTACCCGAGTTGAACGGCTATATCCCCAATACTTCCTATGTGTTGAAATGGTTTGATACCGTAACGGGTGAATGGGGAAACGAAGTACTGCTCAAGTCAGACAGGAAGGGTAAATTGCAATTGCCGGGTTTCCCCGACGGCAGGAATCCGGCAACGACTGACCGGGCGGCAAAAATAACAAAAGTCGGGTGAAATTATCGAATGGCCAGTTTTTCGCAGATAGAATTTTTGATTTCCTGCATGTTAAATGGTTTCTGAAAGAATCTTTCGATCAGCCCGTTTTGCAGCGAATTATAGATTTCCGGGGTAATTTCGAAACTGGTCAGGATGTAGTAAATGATGTCAGGGAACTGCTTTTTTGCTTTTTCGATAAATTGAATCCCATTCATACCGGGCATTTTCATATCGCTGATGGTGATTTTGATATCCTGCTTTTTCTCCAGGATTTCCAACCCCTGAAAACCTGATTCGGCTAATACCACATTAAAATTCTTCTTGAACATCAATTCAAAAAGCATCAGGTTTGTGGGCTCATCATCAACGTAGAGTATGGTTACAGGCAGTTTCATTATTGCTGGTTGACAGGTAAATTTACAATAAATTCTGTTCCGTGATTCACCTTTGATTTGCAATTAATACTGCCATTGTGTTCTTTGATGATTCGTTGCACGATGGATAATCCCAGACCGGTACCCTTTCCCGGGTCTTTTGTGGTAAAGAAGGGATCAAAAATATACGGCAGATCTTCTTTCTTCACGCCTTTACCGCTATCTGAAATGCTTACTGAAACATATTCCTTATCATTTTTGGTCTTTATGGTGATCACCCCGACACTGTCAATTGCCTGGATGGCGTTGGTTAGTATGTTCAGGAAAACCTGATGCAGCGTGCTTTCGTTGGCACTTATCTCAGGCAGATTATCATGGAATTCCCTTTTGATTTCGATTCTGTTCTTATAATGATTAAACAGCATGGTAAGGCAGTTCTCGAGGATTTGGTGAATCTGGCATTTGTGAAAAGCGACTTTCTCTATACGGCTGTAACTGCTCAGGCTCTTTACTATATTGGCAGTTCTTGTAACTCCCGTATTGATGGCATCAAACAGCGGCTTCAGGTTCTCAAGATGTTCGGGGACGTTTTCACTGATGTAATTTTCGATGGCCACCGTACCGTTGTATATGTAATTGATCGGATTGTTGATCTCATGTGCCACACCGGCTGTTAATATCCCCAGTGAGGCCATTTTTTCTGTTTGAACAAGATGTTCCTGCGTATCCTTTAGTTGCTGCAAAGTCACTTCGAGCTGTTCCCGTTGCCGGTACAATTCATCATTGGTTGATTGCAACTCTTCATTGGTTGATTTGAGTTCTTCCATGGTGGATGCCAGTGTTGATGTTCGCTCCTTCACCAGGTCTTCAAGCCGCAGGGTGTATTCCCGGATCTGGTTTTCGAGCATCTTCTTTTCGGTAATATTGATGTTATAACGAAGTATGGCTTTTTGATTATCCACATCTACAAGTGTTGCGAATACATAGAGATAATTTGTGACGTCAGGATTAACATGCACTTCAGTTTCAAAGTTTCCTACCTGACCCTTTTCCTTTATCAATTGAAAGAGAATATCTTCTTTCTCCATATTGCCTTTTAAGCCCAACTCCCATGGACTTTTGCCTATGGCGGTTTCAGGAGACAGGCCTGTTTCACTGAAGAATTGCTGATTTGCCAGAATCAGTTTTCTGTCCATATTGGTTAATGTTATGGCAACCGGACTTGATTCCACCAGATCACGGAACAGTTTATCCCTTCTCTGAATATCGTCATAGGCTGCCATCAGGTCTGAAACATCGAAGATGACCCCTCTGAAACCCACGGGAAGATTCTCTTCCTTAATAACACTGGAAAATATCTGTATCGGAAATGTGGTTCCGTCTTTTCTTATACCGGTATACTGGCTGCCGTGGGTTTTCTCACCTTTAATGATTTGTCCGATATTCTGTTTTACTCTTTCATGATCTGATTTATCAATCGTTTCGAACACATTAAGTCCAAGGGTAATATCTCCGGGAGCGTATCCGAACATATCGGTTCCGGCTTTGTTGATGTAGGTCAGCTTACCATTCAGGTCTGATTCATAGATGGTTTGGGGAAGCAGTTCGGCCATTTCCCTGAATTTTTTCTCGCTTTTGGCCAACGCTTGTTCGGCCTTTATGACGTCGGATATATCAATGATGATGCCCCGTAAGCCTGTTACCTGGTCATCTTCAACAATTGTATTGGAATAAATCTTTACAGGCAACATGTCACCGTTTTTCCGTCGGGCATTATACTGGTTTCCCAAACGAGTTCCCTTGATAATTTCCTGTAAATTCTCTTTTACTTTTTCAGTTTCTATGAGAATGTTGAATACATTGATTCCCTGAATGAAATCTTCATCAGAATACCCGAACATTTGTAATCCCGTCCTGTTTATATAGGTCACGTTGCCATTCAGGTCCATTTCACAAACTGCCTGGGGCAAAAGTTCTGTCATATCCCTGAATTTCTTCTCACTTTTAAGCAGGGCTGCTTCAGCATCAATCCTTTTTTTGAGATCGGATTCGGCTTTATCCAGCGCTTTTTTATTGATGTTGTAAATAACATATCCCACTATTCCTATTAAGGACATGGAGACTGATCCGTCGACCAGGTAATCCCACATTTCTGCGGTGGTTATTCCTGATAGGGATTTGTAATAAAGCATGAAAACAACAAGGACAAAAATATTGATGACTGTATAAACCAGTATCAAGAATTTTCTTCTTGCAAAAAGCAAAGGAAGCATGGAAAGAACAGCCAGTATATATACAATGTTGTCCAGTATCATTAACGGTGACTGATTTTCAAAAAACATAATCAGCCAGTTGGTTGCCAAAATCATTAAAGGGATCAGGTTTGCAGAATAATTGTAATATCCTTTGCGGAGGAACCACAAACACAATAGAATTAATAGAAAATGGGAGGTTAGCGGAAGCACTACAACTTTGATTGATTTGTCAAAAACCGGACTGATAAAGCCGGAAACGAGTCTGAAGCCTATCAGAAGCAATGAAGTGCAAGCAAACAATATACACAAATAGTAAATGAATTTTGCCCGTTGCTGTAAAACGAAGTCGGATTCAGCATATCTATTCAACAATGAAGGCAAATGGCTGGTTTTCGGGTTCTTTTTCATCAGGACTCAGTTATCAGATTTAGCGGTACTATTCTGCTTAAAAGTTACTTTTTTTTAATTAATTAAGCAGTCTTTGGTGCAGATTTTTGCTTCAGGGATTACATAAATTGCTTTCAAAAAATGGGTTAGATTGACCTATGTACCGGGTATCGGTTTTCCGATAATTATAGTTAACTTGTATTATAATTGTTATTCATAATTATATGAAACCTGGTTTTTTAATAAGGACAATGTTGCTGTCGGTCACCATCCTTCTTGTGCAGATGAATAGATGTGCTGTGTACTCACAGCCAACAGATACGCTAAATGGCCGTAATCTGTATAAACCGCAATGGCAGCAGGCTGCCGATACAATAAAGAAACCGGGTCAGGATATTGAAATAGCAATTCCTGATAGCGCTTGGCTCGAGAAGAGAGCACAGTTTATCCGAGATTCCGTACTGGCCCGTGAGCAATATGTCAGGGATTCCATTCAAAGAAAGCAGCGGATGCGGGATTCGGTCACTTTCCTGCGCAACGAATTGCAGGTGTTGCTTGAGGCTTATTTCAGGGCGGTCAGGGATGATATTATTCTCAAGGCTCTGAAAATTGACCTCGTTGGAGATACCGCGCTGGGCGATTTTGTTTACACGACACTGCCTTTTGGAGTCAGGGATCCCTATGTTCCCTGGAGGATGAGGAATCTGCTTACCGGAAAACAGGTTCAGCTCACCATGAATAAAACAACAAATAAGATCTCAGCCTTGCGGACGCCCCAGGTCAGGGCTTCCTTTGAATACGCAAGTGCGGGAAACATTATTGTGATTCAGCAACCGCCGGTAGTACAGAATAATTACCATGGCAGTTTTTACAAGTTACCGGTGGATTCGGTGTTTCTGGACAAGAATAAAAGGGTTTCAAAAATCAAAAGGTATGTTCAGTTCTATTCACTGGTGAACAAAAACCAGCGCGGAGATCCCCTTTTCCTGAACCGAACCCAGGTGAGACAATACGAGTATGGTCCGGGCGGAGAAATCGTCAAGTACCAGGAAGTGCGGTTCTGTGAGCGTTACAGGGCTTATGAAGCCAATAAGGTTTGCAGTATTCTGAATTTTGCGTTTCTAAAAGAAGGCAACACTTACCGGTTAACACGCCGGAATGACCCGGTCAACAATTATTCCGACGGAACCTATACATTTGAATTCGACAAGAATGAAAACCTCGCTGCCATTTCATTTAAAAACACGGCCAACACCGAAAGCTGGGCGCGAACCATTGAAATGAACCCGGAGGGCAATGTGAGCTGCTACTTTGATAAAACGAACAGCCTCATTACCCAGTCGATTTGCTTTGTATACCACGATAAGGACCCCGAGGCAAAATACCCGGTAGAAACCATTACCACTACTTTTGAGAAGGACGGCATCAGCTACCTGCAAAAGAACAACACCACCGGGCAAAGCCGCACCCGCGACCGGATGACGCTGGAATGGAGTCAGTGGAGGTGAGGAGTAGCAATTAGCAATTAATAATTAGCAATTAACAATTAGCAGTTAGCTTTCAGCCAATAGCAGATACTTAAAATATCAGTGTAAAGGTGGTTTCTTTTCCCGGCTCGGAATGCACTCTGATGCCGCCATTGTGCAATTTCATTATCTCACGCGACAGACTCAGTCCAATGCCACATCCTTTTTCACGAGTAGTAAAAAAGGGTACAAAAACCGAATCCAACAGTTCAGGGGGGATGCCTTTGCCATTGTCGGTAATGGTGATTCTGACCTGGTCATTGAGATGGAAAGCCCGCAACCAAATCCTTTTATCGGGCCGTTGTTCCAGTGCATAAACGGAATTCCAGAGCATGTTGATGAGCGTCTGGCATATCAGTTTTTCATCAGCATGTAGGAGCAAAGAGCCAGGCAGGACACTGGCTTCCAAATGAATCTCTTGGTCTATAAACGTTTCCTTCATCAGGCATTCAACCTGTGCAAACAGATCTTTCACAGGAATTACGGCAAATACCGGAAGTGGCAGGTGATAAACCGACTGGTAACTCTCTACATATGCTGCCAGTCCTTTACTTCGTTTGCTTATGGCAAGGAGCCCTTCCTGCACTTTATTCAGCATTGCCACATCACGTCTATCAGAGGGTTTGTGAAGATCTTCTTCAAGTAACCGGATGATTCCGGATGCGGTAAGCGTAATTGGACTAACCGAATTAATGATTTCATGAGTGAGTATTCGGATCAGCTTTTGCCAGGCCTCCGTTTCATTTTGTTCAATTTCAAATTTGATGTCCTGGAATGAAATGATTCGGCAGGTTTCTTCTCTGCTGGTGAAAATGCTGCATCTGAACGAAAGTTGCACAACCTCATTATTAGTTAAAACTTTGATCAGCTCCTTACTATCAGGTTTCATTTTCATTACACGTTCAGCTAAACCCGGCTGTAATCTGTTCAGTTGGCTGACTTCACGCACAATGGTAAGATCAAGTATCTTTTGTACGGCACGGTTGCTGAACCTGATTTTTCCTGAAGAATCTATTACAAGCAAACCTGTTCCGGTGTGGTTTAAGGTATTCAGGAAAAAAAAGCGTTCATTCTCAATTCCGGCACGCAGTTCCCTGAATTCTGAGAGAATTCTGTTCAGATGCATCCGTAATGGAGTATAGGGTGTCTTCTTCTGTGATTCAAAGCTGACTGTAGCGTCATGTAATTCAAAAGCTTCAAAAAACCGGGCCAGATCACGGTTTGTTTTATTAAAGGTGTGAATCAGGAAAAACGTTTCCACCAAAACCAGTATTACCAGATTGATGCTGGTAATGGTCATCCGGGGTTGAAATAAGGTATAAACAAAGACTGTTATGGTAATGGTCAACAGTATCTGCAGCAAAATTATTTTCCAGGTGAATTTTTTATAAACCATAACGCCGGATTTTTTCATATAGGGTGGAACGGTTGATGCCCAGTGACTTGGCCGTATGGCTCAGATTACCCCTGTGTTTTTCTATAGCCCTGGAGATAAGTTGTTTTTCATTATCGGCAAGGTTAAAATTGCTGTTTTCTGTGGTCTGAATACTTTTTATGCCAAAAGAGAAATCATTTTCTGTAAGTTGTGATCCGTTGGCCAGAATAACTGCCTTCTCAATGGCATGTTGCAATTCGCGAACGTTACCGGGCCATGAGTGTTTGCTTAGCTTGTTAATGGCGCCCTGGGAAATTTCCCGTACGTCTTTACCATATTTGCCAACGTATTTTTTAAAGAAAAACCAGGCAAGTATGGGAATATCTTCTTTCCTTTCGCGCAGCGGAGGTAGCTCTATCTGAATGGTGTTCAGCCGGTATAGCAAGTCCTGACGGAAATTGCCCTGTTCAACCAGGGTAGTCAGATCCTTATTTGTGGCAGATATCAACCGCAGGTCGACCTGTAATTTTTTAATCGACCCCAGGGGGTAAATTCCCTGTTTTGCAGAACCGACAGTATTTTAGCCTGCATGGGCATTGACAGATTACCGATCTCGTCAAGAAAGAGCGTTCCTTTATCTGCCAGTTCGAAATACCCGGTTTTATCCGTTTTGGCGTCAGTGAAAGCTCCCTTGCGGTATCCAAAAAGCTCACCTTCAAAAAGCGTTTCGGCAAGGGATGCAAGGTCAACAGTGATCATCATCTCAGTTGAACGTGCTGATTTATTGTGCAGGTATCTGGCTATTAATTCTTTGCCTGTTCCGTTTTCTCCCAAAATAAGAATGTTGGCATCCGTGGCGGCAACTTTCTCAACAGTTTGCAATATTTGTTGCATGGCTGGTGAGCGTCCGAAACACAAATCAGTTGTGGGAGCCGATAATTGCTGCAGGTGTTTTTTCTGATTGGTCAGTGTATTTATGGCCAATTGCGACTCCCTGATTTTCAATGCAGCCAGTACGGTCGACAGTATTTTCCCTTCATCCCACGATTTTTGAATAAAATCAACAGCTCCTTCCTTTACTGCCTTTACGGTTAGTTCAATGTCGCCAAAGGCCGTGATCATAACAATAGCTACCAACGGGTCTGATTCTTGAATCCGTTTCATCCAGTAAAGTCCCTCATTGCCGGTATTCACGCCTGCAGTGAAATTCATGTCGAGCAGCACCAGGTCGAAGTTGTTTTGCCGGATAGTGGCCGGAATCAGGTTGGGATTTCGCAAAGTAACCACTTCTTTGGCATAAGGTGAGAGAAATAGCTTCATCCCTGTCAGCAAATCATGGTTGTCATCTACTATCAATATCCTTGGGTTCACTGTCATGTACTACCGTGTGATAATTTTCAAATTTCAAAATAATTGATGAGATTTCGGACAGTTGTGTTGTTTTTTCCAACACCTATATTTCTTTTTGAAGACGTAAGGGGCAACATATCAATGAGATAAAAATATGGCACAAGTTGTGTTTTTGTAAGGAAAAACGATTTCTCATGATCAGGAACTACCTTCTTACAGCATTAAGAAATATGCTTCGGCATAAATCATTCACGGTAATCATTGTCATTGGGCTTACCATTGGCATCGCAATTTTCGGATTGGTTTTCAATTACGTAAATTATGAATTCTCATACGATCGCTTTAACGAGCATTATGAATCGATATACAGACTTGAGCGTGGAGAATGGGCGCTTCATGGTACAGCCTATGGTCCTGAAATAGGTCAGCAATTCCCTGAAATTGAAAATGCGTCCAGGGTTTCAATCATAGAGGGGCAGGGAGTTACCCTTAAAGTTGGCAACCGGATGATGTTGATGAATGATGTGGTTTATGCCGATTCGAACTTTTTTGAAATTTTCACATTCCACTTTGTCAAGGGAAATTCAAAATACTGTCTGAATACTGCCAATTCGATTGTATTGACAGAAAGCACGGCCCGTAAGATTTTCGGTGATGAAGATCCCATGAATAAAAGCATTCAGGTTAACAACAACGTTGTATATACAGTGACCGGTATTATTGAGGATGTATCACGTTTTCATCTGAACGTAAACGGAGTGGTTTCTTTTCTTTCTTTGAAAGAAGTATATGGAAATCCGAATTTTCTGAATCAGCATGACATGTGGAACTATTATACCTATTTGTTACTGAAAACTAATACTGATCCGGACATATTGGTTGGAAAAATCAACGAATATTATACAAACCGCTTCAATGATGACGAATTTCTGCAATTTTCGCTTCGTCCCCTGAAGGAATTGTATTTCACACATGTTAAATATGACATACCACATAATAGCGCAAGCCGACCCATGTTGTATATTTATCTGGTGGTTGCCGTATTTATTTTGATCATTGCCTGCGTCAATTTTGTCAACCTTTCGATTGCAAAAGCTACAACACGTTCGCGCGAGATTGGCGTGAGAAAGGCAACTGGAGCTAACAGGCGGCAATTAATCCTTCAGTTTATCGGTGAATCGGTATTGTACGCCCTTATTGCCACTGAGTTGTCGCTTGTGATGATGGAGCTGTTAAGGCCCATTTTCAATAACCTGGTTCAGCGGCAACTCACACTGCTGTCATTGCACTGGGGATGGATTGTATTCCTGGTATTGTTGATACCTCTTATCATTGGCTTACTGGCAGGTATCTATCCGGCATTATATCTGACGCGTTTTGGAGCTGTAGCCACCATGAAGAAAGAACAAACGCGCGGAAAAGCCTCCGTTTTTTTCAGACAATCCCTGATTATTCTGCAGTTTCTTATTTCTACGGTACTTATTATTGGAACCCTTACTGTATATAAGCAGATGAAATTCACCCGGGAAGCAGACCTGGGTTATTCCAAAGACAACATCGTAATGCTTCAAATGAATCCTTCATTGTATGCGCATTGGCAAACATTCAAGGACCTGCTTCTCAGCAGTCCGCTTATTTCAGGTATATCGCTCAGCACCCAGTCGGCTGAAAATGTATCATGGCAGGAAGCCATCGAAATAGATGCTTCGAATAAGCAATTTACCTATCTGGGTGTTGATACTGCATTTATACCCATGATGCAAATTAAGATATCGGCAGGTAGAAATTTCCAGCCATTATCATCAGATTCGGGGAAATGCATTATCAATAAAGCAGCTATTGATTTTTTCGGACTAAAAGCCCCGGTTGTAGGTCAAATAATCGGTACAAGTGATCGGCGCATGGAAGTCCTTGGCGTTACTGAAAACTTTCATGTCAGTTCGTTGCACAGTCCGATAGCTCCTTTAGTCATGAGTCTGAGAGGCGGCTGGCTGAGCACGGTGAATATCAAAGTAAACCATACGAATCTGAAGAAAACAATGAAAATTATAGAAGCTGCATGGAACAAGGTTTGTCCGGAGACTCTCTTCGGATATCGGTTTCTTGATGAAAGTTATGTAAACCTATACAACGACGATATGCGGCTGGGAAGAACCTTTGTTTATCTGGCTTTACTTGCAATTTTCATTGCCTGCATCGGATTGCTGGGATTGTCTTCATTTCTGGCAGAGCAGCGCGTTAAGGAAATCGGAGTCAGAAAGGCAATGGGGGATACAACTACAGGAATCATAATGTTATTCTCCAGGGAATTCGGAAAGTTGGTGTTTTTGGCAGGGATAATGGCCATACCGCTAGCATACACCATCATGAACAAATGGCTGAACACATTTGCTTACAGGGTTCAGATTGATGTATGGATTATAATTGCAGCATGTTTAATCACCATGGTTACAGCCCTATTTACTGTAATCATTCAGACACGCAGAATTGCAGTCCGAAATCCTGTAGAAGCGTTGAGGTATGAGTAGTAGACAATACAATTATCAATTATCAATTAGCTGTTAGCTCTGCCTACCGGCAGGCGTTAGCTATTAAAGGCAGTGTAAAAAGTCAATTTATTAGGCGTAGGCATAGTTCAAACTACGCCTAGCGTATCGCGTTGAATACAAGATAGGAATGCTGAGCGTAGTCTCCTGACCATAGCCGTCAACTTAAGGATGCATATTTCAGATATTCTTTCATTTGTAGGTGTTTACTTCAATATTCTAGCAAATAAGGCTGAACGAAGCGATGTCCCCCGCTGGCGGGGGTCAGGGGGTGGACTTACATGAATTGATGCAATTGTTAGCACTAAGAAAGATATTCCAGAAATTTATTTGTAGTTAACTCGAGAGCGCTCTATAATCCTCCCCCAGCCCCCTCCAGAGGGGGATAGCGCATTTTCAAAACTCATCTCAAATTAATAAAGTTAGTGCCTTGCTCTATAGAATAATTTCTTAAGTTGACGGCTATGGTCTCCTGACTACGCTCATTTTATGATTTTTTACCTAGTCTCTTATTATCCCATAAATTCATTTCCCACCTTGCGGGCGCGTTCGGGCTTGTCGAGGTTAATGCCTGTGGCGAGGCCTATCTCTACCAGCAGGTTCCAACCAGCGCAAAGGAAAACATAGGGATTCATTTCACCGGCGGAAGGTACTTTGATGGTTTTGAACGGGGTATCGTGATCGGCAATGGCAACAACAGTGAGTCCGACACCTTTCACAAGCACTTCCTGGAATTTTTCAATTTCATCTTCAATGGGATCCACTACGAAGACAATATCATTTTTATCCATGACTTCTTCAATACCATGAACGGCGTAAGTGCCTTCGAGGAAGTCGGATTTTCTGCGGGTGATTTCATTGGTTTTCAGTGTAAGCTCTTCTGCAACCCCGTCATTGTAGCCGGCAAAGTAGATGGTATTGGCCTTCTTGACCTGATCGACGATATCAGCAGGAATGTTCAGGGTGAGTGCCTGTTCAATGAATCCGGGCAGTTTCTTGAGTTCCTCACTTTTGTCGAGGCCTTTGATGTGCCAAAGTATGGATTCATAGAAGAGTGCCTGTTCCACAACGCTTTTGGTAGCTGCAACTGCCTGTTCCCAACCGCAATTCAGCACAAAGGTTTCGGTACATTCTTTTTCCAGTAGGGTATCTTTATTGGCCGTCAGTGCAAAGCGGTTGGCGTTTCCGATTGCCGCCAGTTTCTTGGCCAGCAAGACCACTTCTTTGGTGCGCCCTGAGTTGGAGGCACAGAACACGGCAAATCTGGAAAGATCGTACTGAGCCGACTGGCGTGAGCCGTCGGTAAACAACGCCAAATCAATACCCCATCTGAGTGATTTGCGGATGGCATTTTTGGCAGGCAGGATGCGGCTTGATCCTTCACCTGTAAATAGTAACCTGCCAGTTGATTTAATTTTTTGTGCAATAGCTTTGGTCTGACCGGGATTGAAATTCTTAACCACGTCGACGGTCTGCATCATTTCCTGAACCAGTGCATACTTTGAGTAACCGGGATTTGTCAAGTTCATAGGGTTGTTGTTTTAAATTTTTATGGATAATATAAAGTTAATGTTGTTAAAGTTTTAGTCGTTATGCTGTTATTGCTCGTCATACTTCGACAGGCTCAGTATGACAACGCCAGTCACACTGAGCCTGTTGAAGTGTGACTTACTGCCATTTTTGTCTATTCTCTAGGTTCCTACTTCTTCTTCAACAGTTCTTTCACCGTTTTCTTCATATCCTCAGTTTCTTTTCTTACCTGAACGATAAAAGAATTGTCATCAATGGTACCGATTGCGGCAATCATTTCCTCCTCACTTCTGAATGTGGCGCGGCGGAATGGGTTGTCATAGTCTTTTTTCCGAGAAATATATACCTGGTCACAAACATAATCCTGAATTTCTACCAGTTTATTCAATGCGCTCTGCCACGATTTTGGCGAAAGCTCATTGTTATCCATCAGCAGGAGCAGTGTGGCAAATGCATGCTTCTGCTTGTCTTTGGCATATTTGGTCCACAGGCTGTCATAACGCTTGTGAATTTCCTTCCAGGAGTTGAGTTTTCCCGAACCCACATCAGCGCGAAGCTTATCCAGGTCTGCCTGCACCATGATCTGACCGCCCAGGTTGACCCACTCAGTTTTACGCTTGCCTTTCAGATCATCACACATGCTGCTGAAAGTAGCCTTGGGGTTGTCATTGAAATAAGCGAGCAGGTTTTTCATGGCATAGTAATGCAACATGTTTCTGTAAGCATGATAGGCATTGTAGGGCTTCACAATAACCGTTTTTCGCTTTTTGTTTTCCATGTTTTCACCCAGTACTTCCAAACCTTTTAATGCTTTTCCGTCGCTGTTGAGCAACTTTTTGCCCATTTCGGCCAGGTTTTTGTTATTTTTTCCCTCGCAAGATTCACCTGTTGCCCTCAGAAATGCTTTTGCAGTATATATTTCCAGCAGTTCCAATGCTGTGATTATCTCTTCCATGGTATCGGGAGCGTATGCGTCAAATTCAATGTGCTGAACTTTGGAGATACGCTTGTCGCGGCTCAGAAATTTCCAGGTATTGCGTGCAAGTGCATACATATTGTAAAGCCACCAATATGCGGGCATGACCTCCAACTGGTCTTTTGAGGCGTTGTTGTTAATTAAAGAAAAAGGAAAGGGGATATCCAGTTCTGCGGGGTAATCAGCTTTTGAGAGCAAAACGTATGATGCAAAACGGCAGGAATGTTTTACGCTGGTACATAAGCCAGGCCAGAACCCGCGACCGGCCTGGATTTCGTTGTCGTTGGCCCGGCTGTTATGATTTGATCCGATGGTAGCACCGGCAGCCATATTGCTTTGGCCCATTACTACAGACGCAATCAGGAACGAATTGTTGTGGTGCTGTTCGTGTGCGGGGAATATCAGGTTGTTCAATACTTCACAGCAGGAAATGGTTGAATTGTCGCCCAAAAATGAATTAATCAGCCTGGCTCCGTACTTCAGGCTGGAGTTATTTCCCAGGATAAACTTCACTGCTTTGCAGCCATAAAAAATATGGCAACCATAACCTATGATTCCATTTACCAGTTCCACACCTTCGCCAATCTGTGTTGGTTCTTCAACAGAGGAATTAATGGTGAGGTTTTTCAGTTTATTTGCTCCTTTGATATAGCACTTGGAACCAATTTTTACGTCTTTGAGAATCAGGGAATTTTTTATCACACACTGATCGCCTATAGTTCCGTAATAACCTCGCCGGTTATCGATGGCATTCTGGGTTATGTCAATTAGTTTTTTCTGAAGCGCTTTATCGTCCCGATATTTGGCCCATAAATAAGCGTCTGCAGTGATGATTCCGTCGAAAGGCAGAATTCTCCGGGCGCCGGTTTCATTCATCAGATCAAGCCATGTTCTTACATTTTCAGGTTCACCTTCCTTAACAATGCCATTGCCGAATTTAGCATGGTTGGTGGTATTCATCTCCTGAATATTGAACAGAATCGTCCGTTCACCAATAATGTAATTCGACAGGTAATGGACTTCATGTATGGCAACATCATCGCCAATATCACAAGATATCACAAGGCTGTTGGATATTCCTGTCGGAACTTTCAGGTCGTGATGCTGAAGGAAAATGTTCCGCAAACGGCCGATTCTTACCAGTCCGAAAAACCGGGAGTTTTTGATCTGGTTGGTGTCGAATTCATCAGTAACCAGGATGTTTTCCCAGGAATCAGAAGTGTTGTCATTCTTAACCAAGCGTTCCACTTCGTCTGAACGAAGGTGTCTCCAGCCTGATGTTGGTTTTGAAGTCTGGGAATTCCGAAGATAGTATTCATCCTTACCTT
Source organism: uncultured Bacteroidales bacterium (assembly GCA_964560225.1). Lineage (GTDB taxonomy): Bacteria > Bacteroidota > Bacteroidia > Bacteroidales > UBA10428 > UBA5072. The sequence continues at coordinate 5,844 of CAZLLD010000039.1, read as the reverse complement.
TTGGGAGGTATTCATTGGGGATGAAATTTTTCCCCATATTATCAGGAAATACAATAGTTACTTGATCCATAAGGTGTTTTTATATAAGTTAATCATTGGGTGGGCTTCAATCACTGACAAATGAATAATTGCATAAAAATATGCGAAATACCGGCGGGTTGTATCTTCCCTGTGGCTGATTTTGACGATACTACTGATTGCTTTTATAAAGTTATTAAAATTAGTATTTGAGCGGCCAGAATTCGGAGGAACATGGTAAAGGGGTAAACGGTAGCATAGGCAGTCGACTGGGCATGAACCGGGGCAAGGCTGTTGGCAAATTCGAGTGCCGGCGGGTCGGTCATGGCTCCTGAAATAATGCCGCATATTTTGAGATAGTTGTATTTCAGGAGGCGGGCAATAACTGCAGCAAGCAACACCGGCACCAGGGTGATGACAGCACCGTACAGCATCCACATATATCCTCCGTTGATTATTGTTTCTGCAAAATGTCCTCCTGATGAGAGTCCCACACAAGCAAGAAATAATATGATTCCCAGTTCCCTGATCATCATATTGGCTCCGGGTGTCATATAAAAATCAAAGCTTTTAAAGCGGCGCTGATTACCCAGTAATATGGCTATCAAAAGCGGGCCTCCTGCCAATCCCAACTTGGCGGGAGCGGGAAGGCCGGGGATAAAAATGGGAATGCTTCCCAGAATGACGCCCAAAGCAATTCCGACAAAAATGGGAAGCGTATTGGGATGTGCCAGCTCTTCAATCGAGTTGCCCAGCTCATTGCGGATTTCGGGCAGAAGATCGCGCTTACCTACAATTCTTACCGTGTCGCCAAATTCGACTGTAGTACCTCTTGTGGGCAGAATTTCAGTACCGGCCCTGAAAATACGGGTAATGTTGGCTTCATACCTGCGGTATATACCAATTTGCTGGATGGTTTTTCCGGCATATTTGCGGTTGGTAACCAGCACATGAAACATGGCCAGGTCACCGGAGATTTCTTTCCTCTCGGCAATTTTGACTTTGCCGATGGTCATTTTCAGATTTTTGATGTATTGCAAAGCTGAAACACCGATAATCAAATCACCCTCCTCAAGAATTAGATCCTCTGTAGCCACCAGGTAAGTTCCGCTACGGAGAATCCTTGAAATAACCAGCTCCTTGTCAATAAATTCCTTGATATAGCTTAGTTTCTGACCAATCAGGTTGGGATTTGTGACTGAAATCTCTACGCTCTCCAGTTTTTGCCGGATGGTCTGGAACTGGTTTCTATAATCGGCAACCTCTTTGTCAATTTGTATTCTGAAAAAGATTCGGATCAGGATGAGGGAAAAGATGATCCCCAATACGCCAAACGGATAGGCAACAGCATAACCCATGCCGGCAACTGCCGTATCGTCGGGGTTGCCAAAATCGGTAAGAACCTGTTGCGCGGCACCAAGTCCGGGTGTATTTGTAACCGCACCGCTCATAATTCCTGTAATTACCGGGGCCGGCACTCCACCCAGGCGGTGGAACAACCAGGCGATCACAAAACCGCCTGCTACTATTCCTGCTGCAAACAGGTTCATCCTCAGCCCGTCGCTCCTGAATGTATTGAAAAATCTCGGGCCCACATCAATGCCAATGGCATATACAAACAGGATCAATCCGAATTCACGAATGAAATGAAGCACTTCAGGGTTTGCCCGGGCTCCCAGGTGCCCGATCAGCAGGCCTGAGAACAACACACCGGCAATGCCCAGCTTTACATTTTTAACACGCACTTTTCCCAATAAAACTCCAATAAACGCGGTGATGCTGATAAACAATATGGCATTTGCAGTTCCGGAGCCGGAAAACAGACTTTTAAAAAGATCCATGCAGGACAGTTGAAGAATTTCCTTAAAATTATAATAAAAGTGTATTTGTTGCTATGGCGGAGTTACTATTTATTTCAATAAACCGGAAATTGCAATTATTTAGTGTAAAAGTCATGCGTTATCATCAGGAAGGGATGCGGTGATACCCTTGTTGCGGTATATGGTACGCACGGTGGCCCGCATGGATCTGCGCTGAAATTCGAACCAGATGGCTGAAAACACGGTAACCAGTCCGCCAATGAGCATTGTGCCGGAAAGGCCAATTCCACTTGCTACTGAGCCTGCCAGCAGGTTGCCAATAGGCATGGTACCCAACAGGGCCATGGCATAAAAACTCATGACGCGACCTCTTTTGTCTTCATCTGCAAGGGTTTGCAACATGGTGTTGGCGGCTGCAAGGGACAGGATCATAGAGAATCCTCCGAAGAACAAGAAGAGCAATGACAGGGCCAGGTTGGTTGAAACGGCAACAACTGCTACAGAGGCGCCCAGGACGACCACATTAACCGAAATTATTTTTCCCAGACCGAATACTGTTTTACGGCCGGCCATAATCAGGGCTCCTGTAAGCGCACCTGCTCCAAGGCCCGACATGAGAAATCCCAACGTTTCACTGCCGCCATGCATAATTTCTTTGGCATAGGCCGGCAAAAGCACCATAAAGGGAAAACAAAACAGGCTCAAAATGGCCAGTATGATGATCAGTGTACGTATGGGAACCGAGCGGAAAGTATAAAGAAACCCTTCATTGAAACTCTTTGAAAAATCTCTTTCAACTGTTTTTCCTTTCCTGGCAGGTAATTTTACCATTATAAGAGCTATAATAACCGCGATAAAACTTGCGGTATTCAGCAAAAAACAAATGCCTTCGCCTAGCGCTGCAATGGTGAGCCCCGCAACAGCCGGCCCAACCAACCTGGCCCCATTAAAAAGGGCAGAATTCAGTGCAATGGCATTTCCCAGGTGCGCCGGATCGTTAACAAGTTCTATAACAAGAGATTGTCGGGCTGGTGCATCAAAAGCACTGATGATGCCAAATACAATGCTCAGGGCAATGATATGCCATACTTCAATCAGGTTAAAAAGTACCAGTAACGTCATGGTAAGAGCCTGCAACATAAAAAACACCTGGGCTATGGTCATCATTTTTAATCGGTTATAGCGATCGGTGAGGACTCCGGTAAATGGGGCCAGTATAAAATTAGGAATCTGACTGGTGAACCCTATTAATCCCAACAGGAAAACCGACCCCGTAAGGCGGTAGATCAGCCAGCTCAGCGCAATATTCTGCATCCACGTGCCAATCAGTGATATGCCCTGCCCGATGAAGTAAAGCCTGTAGTTTTTTGATTGAAGCGAAGAAAAAATAGCACTTAGCGTAAATTTATTTTCTGATAAAACACGATAAAGCTTCATATTCAGGAAAGGTAGTTGAAGTAATGGTAAAAGTAGAAAACAGTTTTCTTTTTAAAAATGAAATCGTTTTATTTACTTTAGCCTTTTTTAGAATCATATCCATTTAATTCTGCAATTATATGAAAAACCAGTTTGATTTGAGCAATGAGCAACTGATTGATATTGCAAACAGTTTGACAAAGAAAGTAGTGACGGGACTTCAGGAAGAGGGTACTGAAATCAAGTGCCTGCCAACCTATATTCATCCAAAAAAAGACGGAATCAAAGGCCAGGCTACGGTGTTTGACCTGGGCGGAACGAATTTCAGGGTGGCCACTGTTTCTGTTGGAAAAAAGTCAGAAGTTACAGGTTCCACGGAAAGAGATATTACCGAAATGAAAAACAAGGGGTTCACCCGCGAGGATCTCTTCAATGCTCAGTCAAAGACGCTCAGCCAGGTTAAAATACCCAAAGATTCCCCGATAGGATATTGTTTCTCCTATCCGGCCAAATCGCTTACCGACGGTGATGCTGAGTTGATCCATTGGACAAAGGGAGTAAACATTGACCAGATGGAAGGAAAGCCGGTAGGCAAACCTTTGCTGAAATATCTGAATGAAAACACGAGTTCCAGGTTTACCGGTATCAGGGTAGTTAATGACACCATTACCAGCTTGTTTGCCGGCCTGTTGAACCCGGGATTTGATGCTTATATCGGACTCATCGTGGGAACAGGCACCAACATGGCAACTTTTTTCCCTTCCGAATACATTCCCAAGATCCGGGCCATGAAAGACTGGTCGGGCGACACTCCGGTTAACCTGGAATCGGGCAATTTCTTTCCTCCGCATCTTACCGCTATTGACGATCAGGTAGACGCCAAGTCTGACAACAAAGGCTTCCAGCGTTTTGAGAAAGCCATTTCAGGGATGTACCTGGGCCGTGTATTCATGGAAGCCTTTCCTGGTGACAAGTTTGACGAGGGTTTCAGTGCAGTCGACCTGACCCGGATGATAAACGATCCTGCCTCTTACAAATCTGAATATGTTGATGTGGCTTACCAGATTTATGAAAGGTCGGCAAAGCTTGTTGCAGCCTCTATTGCTGGTTTGGTAAAGAACCTGAAAGCTGCGGATCCGGCAACCAAAAAGGTTCAGGTATTAGCCGAAGGCAGTTTATTCTGGAGCAAGATCAAAACGGGCAAGGCATCCTATGCCGAAATGGTGGACAAATATGTAAATCAGCTGGTGAAGGATTTGAGTATGCCCGATGTAACCGTAAAGATTGCCAGCATGGAAAACGCCAACCTGATTGGCGCTGCAATGGCGGTACTGTCTTAAATAGAACCAAGAACCAAGAACCAACAGCTATTGGCTGTTAGCCATTAGCTGTTAGCCAACAGCCAACAGCCAACAGCCAACAGCAAATAGCCAATACCTAAAGGCCGGGTGTTATTTTTCAACAACTGCCCCGATTCCTGTTGTTCACACGAATGCCAGGCTTGTTGAAACGGTCAAGTCTGCATTGTGCAGCTCAAGCTAATACTTGTAGGTGTAACATTTCTCGAGGGCCCAGCTGTTGTAACCTTTTGCTTTTACACAGAGTATTACAGAGTCTCTTTCTTCAACCTGGAGCGAAGTAAGATCAAATGACACAAATCCTGCCAGATATGAGGATCCGGTGTCATCCAGATCATTATGCCGTATTTCCAAATCGATGGTGTCTGAAGGCAATACTTCCGGATACCTGATCAGGTTGATCAGATGCGTTTTTGTTCCACCATAGAAGAAACAGCTCAGATTTAAATAATTCTTTGTAATCCACAAATAGTCCACGGTCAGCGGATCATTGCCAATGGAATCTTCGGCACTGCTGTTCATTTCGAAGACAGGTTTTACCAAAACCTTTTCAATACTGGAAACGGTTATCAGATAATCAATTCCTGCCGGTGCCGGATCGTCATTCATATAAAAATACAAGAAAACACGGTCATCATCTTTCACGGTTGCGGGCAAGCTGTTGCGGTTCTCGACCAGCAGTCTGTAATTGTTGTCTGTTTCTATAATGGTGCTGTCTTCAGTTTTCTGGAGAATGCCCAGGGCTTCATAGTAGATGATGTCTTCCTCCTTCTTACAACCCACAACAAGACTGGCAAATAAAAGTGCAGCCAGAGCAAATCTATACTTTTTCATACAGGAGAAATTTTAAGTAAAAAAATACGCTGTTTTTTCAGAGATTCAGAAACCGGGTGCAAGGTTGCGTCAGCTGACAAAAATACAGTTTATTTTCATGCCTGCAAAAGTTACGGAATGACCATCGGTTTTCACCGGTACGCCGGGCAGCTCAGTTTGCTTGGGCATAGCCGGTACCCCAACGCAAATTGGTGGGTTCCGTAATGGTGGAATTGGGTGCGGTTGATGTCGAAATTGTAGCAGTACGATATTTCCCAGTTTTTCCAGCGATAGCCTAAAAACAGGAGGATGTTCTGGCCGGATGTGCTGAATGATCCCAGGTACTTGCGGAAGGTCAGACGGGTCCATAGATTCTCGTTGACATAGAGTGTATTTGCCAGATCAACCTGCCATTCGGT
>CAZLLD010000038.1:0-36533 GCA_964560225.1 uncultured Bacteroidales bacterium | reverse complement strand
GCTCATGTATGTTGGTCTTACAATTTGTTTATGCTACTACTTTGGTTCCGGTAATTTTTTCAATCACCTCAGCCGACAATGCGGGAGGTACAATATCATAATGCGAGAACTCCATGGTTGATGTTGCCCTGCCTGATGACAGTGTTCTGAGCACGGTTACATAACCGAACATTTCAGCCAGAGGCACATTGGCAAGCACTACGCGCAGCGAAGCCTGACTCTCCATTCCGGTAATCTGACCCCTGCGGCGGTTGAAATCGCCAATGATATCTCCCATGTTTTCTTCGGGGGTAACCACTTCAATTTTCATGATCGGCTCAAGCAGACAAACCTTGCCTTTTTTAAGGGCATGCTTGAATCCCTGTTTGGCAGCGATCTCAAAAGATAATGAATCGGAGTCCACCGGATGAAATGAACCGTCTATCAGGGTTACCTGAAGGCTGTCCATGGGGAAACCAGCCAGAATACCATTGCGCATGGCTTCGCGAAATCCCTTTTCAACCGAAGGAATATATTCACGCGGAATCCTTCCGCCTTTTACCTCATCTACAAAAACCAATCCGGTCACACCTTTTTCAGCAGGCGACAATTCAAATTCAATATCTGCAAATTTACCCCGTCCCCCGGTTTGCTTCTTAAATACCTCACGGTGTTTTACCTCACTGGTTAAGGCTTCCTTATATGCTACCTGAGGAGCTCCCTGGTTGCATTCCACATTGAACTCACGTTTCAGCCGGTCCATCAGAATCTCCAGGTGCAATTCACCCATTCCGCTGATGATGGTCTGAGCAGAATCCTCATCTACCTTAACTTTAAATGTCGGATCTTCTTCTGCCAGCTTACCCAGGGCAAGTCCCAATTTATCCACATCGGCCTGCGTTTTGGGCTCAATGGCAACCCCAATCACAGGATCGGGGAAAGTCATGGTTTCCAAATAAACAGGATGCTTGATGTCGCAAAGTGTATCGCCGGTAACCACCTCCTTCAAACCTACTACACCGCATATGTCTCCGGCTTCAACCCGGTCACGTGCATTCTGCTTGTTGGCGTGCATCTGGTAAAGCCTGTTGATCCTTTCCTTCTTGCCAGTACGTGGATTCAATAACTGCATGCCCGATTCCACAACCCCTGAATAAACACGGAGATAGGTTAACCGACCTACGTATGGATCGGTGGCAATTTTAAAAGCCAATGCAGCCAGTGGTTCGTTCTCATCGGCTTTGCGTTCTTCAATCTTGTCGGTAAACGGGTTGTGCCCTTTCACATTTGCAATGTCAAGCGGACTGGGCATCAATGCACAAATGGCATTCAGCAAACGCTGAATACCTTTATTTTTAAATGAAGCGCCACAAAGCACAGGCACAATGCGCTGATCAATAACTGCCTGTCGGGTATGCTCCATAAATTCTTCAACTGAAATGGAAGTACGGTCTTCTAAAAATCTTTCAAGCAGATCGTCATTTGTATAACATACTGCTTCAATGAGTTTTTCGCGCCATTCTTCCACCTGGTCAACCATGTCGGCCGGAATATCGATATACTCATAACGCATCACCAGCTTCTCATCGGGCACCCATACGATGGCCTTACGTTCAATCAGATCAACCAGACCCCTGAAATTATCCTCGGAACCTATGGGAATTTGCATGGGAACCGGGTTGGAACCAAGCTTGTCTTTGATCTGCTTGACAACACCGAAAAAGTCGGCACCGGTACGGTCCATCTTATTCACAAATGCGATCCTGGGCACGTTGTATTTATTGGCCTGACGCCAGACAGTTTCACTCTGGGGCTGAACGCCACCCACAGCACAGAACACAGCAATGGCTCCGTCCAATACACGAAGTGACCGTTCAACTTCTACTGTGAAGTCAACGTGTCCCGGTGTGTCAATAATGTTGATTTTGTATTTTTGGTTCTGGTAGTCCCAGAATGCTGTGGTAGCTGCTGAAGTAATTGTTATCCCTCGCTCCTGCTCCTGCACCATCCAGTCCATCGTAGCTGTTCCATCGTGTACCTCCCCCAAACGGTGAGTTATACCAGTATAGAACAGGATGCGCTCGGTAGTGGTAGTCTTGCCGGCGTCGATATGGGCCATGATGCCAATATTCCTGGTATAATTCAAATCAAGATTCATTCTTCACTAATTATCAGCTAGTGTAACTATAGGCTAAAAACCGCAATGTCAAATATCCTTGTTAGAACCTGAAGTGCGCAAATGCCTTGTTAGCTTCTGCCATTTTATGTGTATCTTCTTTCTTTTTATATGCTGCACCTTCTTCTTTAAAGGCTGCAAGTATTTCAGCAGCAAGCTTGTCGCTCATTGAATTACCTGCTCTTTTCTGTGAATAAAGAATCAGGTTCTTCATGCTGATGGAAATCTTCCGGTCGGGACGAATTTCGGTAGGCACCTGGAAGGTAGCTCCGCCAACACGCCGACTTTTTACCTCAACCTGAGGTGTGATGTTCTCCAACGCCTTTTTCCAGATATCCAGCGGACTTGCTTCGATATCCTTGGCACGTTTCTCAACCAGTTCAAGAGCTGCATAAAACACGTCATAGGCAGTGCTCTTCTTTCCCCTGGTCATCATGTTGTTCACAAAACGGGTTACCAATGGATCACTGTACTTCGGATCCGGTAACAATATTCTTTTTTTTGGTTTAGACTTTCTCATTTTATGGTCTATTCAAAAAGCTGTTTACTTTTTAGGTCTTTTGGTGCCATACTTCGAACGGCGCTGGTTTCTTCCTTCAACACCGGATGTGTCAAGTGCACCCCTGATGATGTGGTAGCGAACACCGGGTAAATCCTTTACCCTGCCACCGCGGATCATCACAATCGAGTGCTCCTGAAGGTTATGACCTTCACCCGGAATATAAGCCGTTACTTCAATACCATGCTGAAGCCTTACCCTGGCTACTTTACGCATGGCTGAATTAGGTTTCTTGGGTGTGGTGGTATACACACGTGTGCACACCCCACGCTTCTGCGGACAAGAATTCAAAGCCGGAGCCTTGCTCTTATCCTCAATTGTGGACCTGCCCTTTCTTACTAATTGCTGTATAGTTGGCATTTATGCTTTAATTTGATATAATTTTCCTTAAAATTGGCTTGCAAAGGTAGATGTTTTTTTATCAAATGCAACAAGTAGTGAAAAAAAATTTGAAAATGAAGCAGGAACAAAAATCCGGACTGTGATTTTGTAGAAAAATTCAATAAATCATCTCATATGAGGCCACCAACTCCTCAAAAATCACCCCTCCAACCATTTGGTAAATTCCTGCACTTTTTCACGACTCACTGTTAAATCATCCGATTTGTTTGAATGTAGCCTTACTTGTAACCGGCTTTTTGAATAACTGACAATATCTGAAATGGCCAAAGAGGAAACGATGTATTTTCGGTTTATTCTGAAAAACCTGGAAGGGTCTAATAATTCTTCCAATTGGTCAAGCGAATAGCCAATTGCATAATCGCGACCCGAATTAATTTGAAGGAAGGCATATTTTTCCATACTGTAGAAACATTGAACATCTTCTACAGTAAATACTTTAATATGCTCACCTACTTTAATTACAAATTTATTCTTGTATTTTTTTGTGAGTGAATGCAATATATTATCAAATACCTGGGTCGGTATTTCTTTGGGTTTGGTATTGGCTTTAAACTTGTCTATTGCATTTTTCAGTTCATTCAGATCAATCGGTTTCAGCAAATAATCAATACTGTTTACCTTAAAAGCTTTAAGGGCATATTCATCATAGGCAGTTGTGAAAATCACAGGTGTCTTAACAAGGGTTTGTTCAAAAATCTCAAAGCTCAAACCATCGGCCAGTTGAATATCCATAAAAATTAAATCGGGCGCCTGGTTGGTATTGATCCATTGAACAGCATTTTTAACCGATTGTACGATTCCTAAAATATCAATGGTTGGGTCGCATTTTTCTATTAAGCCCGATAGTCTTACGGCAGCTACTTTCTCATCTTCTACAATAAGGCAGTTCATATCTTATACTTCAATTAATGGCAACTTTACTATAAACTCACTTTCTGATTCGACAATTTCCACTGGTTTATCGGAAAGATAGGCATATCTGTTTTTAAGATTCGCCAGTCCTAAGGGTTCTTTGCCCGAATTTATTGATTCCTTCTTTTGCAGGTTGTTTTTCACCATTACAAAACCAGCTGCAATTTCCATTTCAATTGTCAATGGCATATCATCAGAAATTATGTTGTGTTTGATGGCATTTTCAACAGTCATTTGAATACTCAAAGGAGCAACCCGGAAGGTCCGGATTTTTGTCAGACGTGAATTGAATATAAGCCCTTTTCCGAACCTCATTTGCGAAAGAAAAATATAATCTTCTACAAATTTCATCTCCTCTTTTAATGAAACCAGCTCTTTATCGTTTTGCTCCAGCACATACCGGTAAATATCTGATAGTTTCTTGATAAAATCAGTGGCCAGTTCCGGTTTTTGTTCTACCAGTCCGCTAAGGGTATTCAAACTGTTAAATAAAAAATGCGGGTTTACCTGGTTTTTCAAAGCTTCATATTTAGCCAGAAGATTTTCTCTTTTTAATTCTTCATTTTTTTCTATCGACTTAATCCAGTTATCTGAAATCAGATTCGTGTTATAAAAATAAAAAATGATCAGACTTATAACTGTAGTCATAAAAGCCTTTACTGATACATCATAAAAAACACTTATGCCCGACATTCCCCACAAAAAACGATCGATGAAATAAGGTATACTTATGCCCATAATAAGGGAAAAGCCCATAAATATTGAAAAGGTGATCAGGTTTGTTCTTTTGGGATTTTTTGACCAGTCAAGTTTTTCAAAATATTTTCCAATTAATGAATTGCCTATCGGAAAAATGACTCCGTATGCATAACCTATTGAACTTTGAGTGAAATAATGGGAAACTGAGGAGAATATATTAGGCCCTTCTATTAAATATCCTATAATAGGCGGGGATATTAGAAAAATTAAAATCCAGATAAGCGTCCATTTTTTGCTCCAGAAAGGATTCCATATTTTGCTTTTGCTCATGATGTCCAAGTTAACTAAATTACTTATTGGCTTATACACATTGTGTCAGTTGATATTTCATTTTTTTCAAACTCAATTAATTCAATTGGGGTTCTGTTATGTTCAATCATGGGCTGGCATTAATTAATATCAGCCTTTAGTTTTACTAAAAACAGATCATGTTCTCCTTTTAATTCGGAGAATAAATTAGCACCTGTATAACCAGCGTGATAAATATTACTTTTGCAATCTACACAAACATCTTTTCCGCAACTTCCACCACCCTTTCCTTGTCCAATCATATTTCTATTCCATAATAGAGAGCCATGCTCATCGTACATTTTTACAAACGATTTACATAATGGATAATCATAACATCCGCTCACAATAATACCTTTACCCTCAATGATGGCAATACTGTGAATGCCATCCCAATTGCTTGTTCCAAATTGCTTTGACCATGCTATTTCTCCTTTTTCATTCCATTTTTGAAGAAAAGCATCTGAATTGCCTTTGTGTTGTGTGACTGTATTTCCTTCAGTACCCCCGGCAATATAAATATTATTTTCACAATCTGTTTTTATCTCAGCTGCGTAATCACCCTCTTTTGTCCCAAATTGACGAATATCCAGTTGTTTAAGATCTTTGGAGAACATTCCCCAAAACAAATCAAATTTGCCTGAGTTCTCCGATGCCATATTTCCATCGGTTGCTCCACATACGTAAACATTGGAATTTTGCCCAATGGTTATTCCATGCCCCTCTTCGTTGCCTGAAGTCCCAAATTGTAAAACATTTAATTGGTTTCCGTTATTGTCCAGATGAAGAATAATACAATCGTCTTGTCCTTTAGATTCACTACCCATCACACCGCTAGTAGTTCCGGTTATATAAATTTCTCCATTAGTATCAACAATAATATTTCCTCCAATATCGGTACTATCTGTTCCAAATTGTTTTTGCCAAACAATATTTCCATCAGCATCTAACTTTATAACCAGAATATCCAGATTCTTTTTGGTATCAGCTATAAAGCCAGTAGCATAAATATTACCAGTTTCATCAACAGCTACATGCGATAATTCATCATCACCAACCGAGCCAATTTGCTTTGACCAGATAATATTTGCTGCGCTGTCAATTTTCGTGATAAAGCCATCATTCTTACCAAAGTTCTCTGTCCCAATTATACCTTTTGTTTTACCAACTATATAAATATTGCCTGATGAGTCTACAATTAAATTACGTGTTTTTTCATCTTTATCAGTTCCAAATTGTTTGCCCCAAATAAAATCTACCTGAGCATTTAAGGCACAAATGGACTGAATGAAAAAAAGAATTAGTAATAAGTTCTTTTTCATTTTATAGTGTTTTATAATTTCTAATTTGATTTTTGTTAATAGTATCCTCATATGTTAGGCGCTGGGCTTTATTCATCCTTCAACCCTAATTTCACGATAAATATATCTCCATTATTCTGATTTGGATTCTTGCTAAATAAATCAGCATGCGTATATCCGGTGAAATACAGATATTTATCATTAAATACCTGGAACTGTCTACCACTAGTACCGTTTTTAATTCCTTTTGCCGAAAAAACCTGATTCCAGATTAAATTACCCTGATTATCGTATGAGCGAATATAAGCATCGGGATTATGACATCCGCTTATCAATATATTATTCTCTTCATTTATGAATTCCATTTTCCATACTTCATCCCAGGACTTTGTTCCAAATTGTTTTTCCCATGTTATATTCCATTCTTTATTTAATTTCATAAGAAACGCATCACTTTTACCAATATTGTCATTTACAATATCGCCTTGCGAGGTTCCTGAAATGTAAATGTTATCAGTTTTATCTATAATCAGATTGCGAATATTATCATGCTGAGCTGTCCCAAATTGCTTTATCTTTAATAATTCTCCATTTTTACTATAGTGGGCAATAAATGCATCTGTTTCGCCTTTGTTTGATTCTTCAAGGCTCCCAAATGTAAATCCCCCAATATAAAAATCACCTTCTTTACCTAATACAAAGTCGTTGCAATAATCCCATCGTTCAGTTCCAAATTGGTAAGTATATAATTCTGTAAAATTACTATCCAGTTTCATTATGAAATAATCCCAGTCTCCATAATTGTTTTGACCGAGTTTTCCTCTTGTATTTCCCGCTAAATAAATATTTAGTTCATTATCGATGTATATTTCGCTTAAATAATCAAGACTATCTGTTCCAATAATTTTTGTTACGATTAAATCACCATTTGAATTATATTTTCTGATTAAAACATCCTGATTTCCATGTCCTTTACCATTTATGATTCCGTTTGTTGTTCCGGCAATATATATATTCCCGCGTTTATCCTTTTCAATTTCCCATGGCTTATCGTCTTCAACGCTTCCAAATTGTTCTTTCCATATTTCATTGCCAAGACTATCAAATTTAACAATGAATCCATCACGCTTACCTGCATTATTTGAATATAAATTACCAGCAGTTGAACCAGTCAGTACAAAATCCCCGTTTTCATAGATGACGATATCTTGTCCTGCATCTTCATGTTCTGTTCCAAATTGTTTACCCCAGATAAAGGATGGCTGCGCAATTAAGTCACTAATCAATCCAAGTGTAATGATTAAAATGTAGAAAAATTTGTTTTTATTCACATCCTCTCGTTTTTTTTTGAGCAGTCAGCTAGCCTTGCGCCTAACTATATAACAAATTAAAAAAGTACATTTATTATGCAGTAATTTATATCTATTTGCCCAATTCAATTTAAGGAGTGCGATTCTTAAAATACGTTATAACTACATCGTAATCACCATACCAATCGTTCGTCTCTTTCCAAATATTCCAATCGTATCATATAACCCCGGGAATTTTTCTTTTGAGCATTATACAATCTTTAAAATATTTCTCCTGAACATCATTAGCGCAATGAAATTCAAAAAAACTCCAATGCATAGTAAAACAAATACTTTTGATAAGAATGTACTATCCGTTACCGGAACAAGCCTCCAGAAGATGTCATAAATCCCCTGTATCCCCCAATAGTTTACCGTAAAAACAGCAATCTTTTGCATCATTTCAGGCATAACCATTATAGGAATCATACTGCCTCCCAAAGCACTCATAACAAGTACAATGATGGATGAAAATCCCTGTACCTGCTGGCGTGTTTTGGCAAATGAGGCAAGAACTACACCCAAACCGGAACAGGCAAATGCTATTACAAAAATCATAAGGATAAGAGAAGGAAGATGATGCATAATGTCTAAGCCAAAAACCAGCCATCCGTAAACAAACATGATAATCAGCTGAATAATGGAAATGATGTTCGCAAATACCAATTTTCCAAAGAGGATAGAAGCAGGAAGTATGGGTGAGCAAAGTAACTTCTTTAATATACCTTCCTGCTTTTCATCAATCAGACTTGCACCTATTCCTGCAACAGAAAACAACAGCATAAATACGGAAGTTCCTGCCACCGCGTGAACAAGACTTATTAAATCGCCTTCTTCAGAATTGTTCGTTTCTCTGAAAACATAAGCAAACAGCGTAATAAATATGATAGGTAATGCAAAGGTCAGCAACATGTCCTGCCTGTTACTAAAGAACAATTTCAGATCTTTCTTTACAAGTTTTATCATGGATCCCTGAGTTTTTTACCGGTCAGACTTAAAAATACAGTTTCAAGGTTTATCTTTTGAAGTTCAATATGCCGGATATCCAATCCAAACGCATTGCACATGATAATGATCCTGGATAAATCACCCTGAATATTCATAGAATAAAAATGTATTGCATCTTCAAAACGTTGTAGATCTTTCCATTCTAATTCGATTTTATTATAAAGTTCATCAGTGAGATTTGTATATGATATCACAACAGATTCTTTCATCGATCCCAGACTCCTTAATTCATTCAGCGTTCCCTGTGCAATGATTTCTCCATTGTCCATAATTCCGATACGGTCGCATAATCGTTCAGCCTCTTCCATATAATGTGTGGTATAAATGATTGTTGTTCCCTCCCGACGTAGTTTCTCCACCACTTCAAAAATTAAATTCCGGCTTTGGGGATCAATTCCCACCGTGGGCTCATCCATAAAAAGTATCTGAGGCCTGTGCAACAAGGCTGTACCAATATTAATCCTGCGTTTCATACCACCGGAATAGGTTTTCACTTTGTCATTCTTCCGGTCGGTTAGTCCAAGCAAATCTAAGGTCTCAAAAATGCGTTCTTTCAATTCTTTTCCCGGAATGGTATACATACCTCCCCAAAATAACAGGTTATCATATGCTGATAGCTCATTGTAAAGTGCTATTTCCTGGGTAACCACTCCAATGTTTCTCTTGCAATCCAATGGATTTTTCTTCAAATCAAAGCCGGCAATAGATATTTCTCCATCGTCCGGTTCAATAATTGTGCTCAGGATTGAAATTGTTGTTGTTTTACCGGCACCGTTGGGTCCCAGCAATCCATAACACGCACCTTGCGGAATGTGAAATGAAATTCCTTTCAGCGCTTCAACGGTATCGAATGATTTTTTTAGATTCGTGACATTAATCATTTAGTATCTATTAGTTGTTTTCATTCTGGTTCTTAAATCTAACTTTTATTCTACAGGAAAATATGTATGAAGAAACTCAATCGTTTTATTCCACGAATCTATTTGCGCAGCAGCATTCTCTGAGTCTTTACCTCCCAATGCCAAATGATCATATTTATTATTAATAATAGGCGTAAGATGTGGGCCGAAAACCTGATGTCCAACATGATCATAGTATAAACCATGAACCGGATGTTCAAATTTTAAACTATCTAGTCGATTTTTCACCATTTGGCACATATAATAAGAATACCAGCGCTTATCATCTTTTCCGGCAATGAGCAAAATGGGGCCGTTTATTTTCTCAACTTTTATAAGTGCAGGCTCAATTTTTGATTTATCTTCAGTATAAATAGTTTTAAACAATTCGCACATTTCAACCTGTTTAGAATTGCCCAGAAATTTAAAAAGAAAAGAAAAGCTATAGCTAGCTTTAAGGAATGGAAGTTCTTTTCCATTTAATGTCCATGATGATTTAATACTGGAAATTCCATTGGGTATTCCTTGCCATACCACATTGCTTGGCACAACGGCAACTACACCTTTAATATCTTTACGCATAGAAGCTATCAATAGCGCAGCTTCTCCACCTTTTGAGCCACCTATTATTCCAATTCTGGCAGTATCAATGAATGGTTTTTCTTTAGCCCGGTCAATTGCGTTGAAAAAGTACTCAACAGGTATTCTTTGCAGAGTCTTTGGAAGATTTTCCATATTAAAATAACCTAAGGCCAATACAGCATAGCCATGAGACGAAATTATTTTCGCATAGTCATCTACTCCGTCAATTCCACCTTCAGCGCCACCTAACATAATCATAAATGGTAAGTTTTGTTTGTTTTTGGGATAATATAAATTTGCCACCAAATCTTTGTTCCTTATTTCTTCACAATTAATATCAGGTGTTTGTGTAATTAGCTGAAGTTCATTTGTTGAAATTACTTTTCCGTCCACTTCTAAATGAAGATAAATCGTATTCAATATGAGATTTTTTATTTCAAATGGTAACGCTTCATTTATATATGTTGGTGTTGTCATTGACCAAAAAATACCCAAGGAATCGACACCTGAATAGGTTGCCAATACTGGTTTAGTTTTATTTAGTTGTATTTGTCCTTTGCTGTCAGTCTTAAAACATGCAAAAGAATAGTTAAGACCCTGCCAATTTCTGCGATAAGCATGTAATGTAATATTTTTGTTTTGTGGTAATCCTTCTAAATTTATATTTATGAAAGTCCCCATCAAAACTTTATTAGATGGTTTAATTCTAATACAATCCTCAAAACTTGTTGTATCAGCCTTAATTTTAATAAAGCTTGAAAACACTGAATCTCTTAATTTGGCAAACCTAATATCTTCTATTTTCTCCAATACTTCTGGTGCATATTGTCCATTTTTATAGTTTGCTAAATAATTTTCATATCCTTCAATTGTATTGGTTTTTATGGCTGACTTATATAAGTTCTTGTCTGTACTGCAAGAAGCCAGGATGGAAATTAAAATTGTTATTTGGAATACACAATTTTTCATGTTTTTATATATAATGGTTAAAAAGTAATTTATCTCAATGATTGTGCAGGTAACCGGTACTCCGTTCTCCAGCTTCTAGTGCAACAGAGTATAAAAGTTATTATTCATCTTTTACTATCCTGAAACTAATACCATTACCTCTGTTTCCCGGAGGGTCTCCGCCAGCACGATAAGCTGACCGGCATCTCCAGGCAGGATCGTAATACCCACCCCCGCGGTCAACCTTTTTAGTACCGGTATCAGGGCCTTGGGGATTCAACGCATCATCAATATTGTATTCACCGTACCAATCACTGCACCATTGCCATATATTGCCATGCATATCGTATAATCCAAAGGCATTTGGGGCAAAACTACCTACAGGAAGTACCTTCTTTCTGTTTTCACTTTGGTCGCAGTTTGCATAAGGTTTGTTGCCATTAAAATTTGCCTGTTCAGATGTAAGGCAATTACCGGTATAAAAAGGAGTGGCTGTATTTGCACGTGCTGCATATTCAAATTCTGCCTCGGTAGGCAGCCTGCAACCCATCCACTCGGCAAATGCCTGTGCATCGTACCAGGTAACCTGTGAAACCGGAAGATTTCCCCGTTCAAATCCCCAGGGTTTAGCTCTTCCTGTAGCCTCACAGAATAAATCGTATTGCTCATAGGTCACAGGATATTTACTCATTTTAAAAGGGCTCAGGGTAACTTTATGTTGTATCTCATCATCTTGTCTTCCCGGCTCCTTAGCAGGACTTCCCATTATAAATGTTCCCCCTGGTATAGCTACAAATTCAACATTGGGTTTATTTATGGAAGTATTTCCAATGTTGCTTTCTAATGCTATTTCATCCATTTTAAACGTTTCTGTTAATTGAATTTCAGGTGTTTTATTATAGATTCCCTGTAATTCAGAAAGGTTTTTCGCGTCGAGCGTATTCATTAACTTACATATTTTGTTAAGAATGTCTATTTGTCCTGTGGTTAGATTGTTGTTTCTTAAGCAATAATCCAACATTGGCGCGTGTTGAAGAAGTGTAAATTCAGTTCCCAATAATGAGGATAAATCGAGGCTGATTTTTCCTAAAATTGAGACCAATCCGGTTATTTCGGGAGGTGCTATATAAAGGTTGGGATTTATATCCCCTTTTTGCATTTTCAACCATACTTCGTTACTGAAATCGAATTGCTCCCTGTTGAAATCAATCATATTCATATCTGGGTCAACAAGCATCCAACGTTTCTCCTTAACATTCCAGACTTCACAAATTGCATGGCTTACATGATATCCGGACTCTATATATTTGGCATGTCCGGCACGAACCCTGGCAGGTATTCCACGGTATTTAAGTACTGATGCCAGTATGATGGCCTTTCCCCGACAACCCAGCACCAAACGGTTGTGAGGGTCGCGATCATATACAAATCCCCTGGAGTCATAAGACAGAAGACCTTTCAAAATCGATTGGACTGTTGGATATGTGGCCATCCACTCATCCCATCTTTCTTTGGGAATTTGATCGCGATATTGAGGCAATTCTGAAAAGGGATGAATAAACTGGGATTTGATTAACCTGCATAGTTCTGGTAAAGAATCCGGCAGATTTTTAAATAGATATTCATATTCACCTGGATCTGTAAAAGAGCTATATTGTTTATAAAATTCAAGAACAGATTTATCATCTGAAAATTTATATGCCTGTTGAGATTTACTGCCTGCTATTGTCAGGAAGCAGATCATAAAAAATAAAACTATTGTTTTCATTTTCATTTTTGATTATTAGAATTTTCTGACAAAGATTCTTTATATCCCTGCTGAATCGTAATAAAACTCGACGAGTCGTTGAATTACACAGACGAGCCGTAAAAATGAGATCATGAAAAATGACTGGGATTGTTGATGAGTATGGCCTTCGGTAAACAATTTCCATACATCTTCTTTATCATCTCACTGGATAATGGATATTTCTTAACCATTAGACTTGATTAGTAACCGGGTCAGCTCGTTATCGCTTCCAATTTCGCGCTAAACGTAGTTTAGCTTCGCTGAGCTCCGTTATTCCCTTTGGTCATGAAATTCCTTCGGTCGGTTTGGTCGATGGCAATTTCGCTTTTCTAAACTGTAGTCTGCAATAACCAACCCATCGACAAGGCTTCACCTCAGTCCTCTTATATGTTGCGCGGAAACATGATTGTTTGTAATATACCGGATCAGATACCGGTCACCTTTAACCTGGAAGAAAATGTACCAGGTTGTTCTTTTGTGTGGTTGGTATGTAATATAAAATGGTGCAAATTTTCTGAATCTGGGTGGAGACTTCTTTTTCTGCTTAATGTGGATATTCAATTCAATATCCATAACCAGACTCATTACATATTTTTCGGCATTATCGTAAAATGAGAAATATTCCTTTTGATAAAGTATCTCGATAAGATCAAAGAGATAATCTTCAACCTCCGGGTTAAATTGCACATTCATTTAACGAATAAATTTTTTATCCTGGGTTTTAATCGGCTTATCAATTCATCACCACTAATACCCTCCTTCCAGTCTTTTTCAAACTGATCATCATCAATAGCCCCTATCTTGTTTAGAAGCTCCAAAGCCTCGGGATGCTTCTTGAGGTTAAACCTGGCATAGGCCGGACGGCCCTTGCTGTCCCTTTCTATCTGTACTCCTGCAATTCGTGGCATGGCATCTTTATTTATGATGATGTAAAGGTACAAAATTGAAACCATAAAACCGCCCGGGTGACCACACACCAATCACCAATCACCTGACAGCTGATGCGAATGCTCCCGGTATATCAAGCTTTAACCGCATTAATACTTCAACAAATCATTCAATGTTTTCAGTGCCATGCTGAGTTCTTCCGAACTGATGCTACCCAGTTTTTTTACCAGCCTGTCTTTTGAAACCGACCGGATATGAAATACCAGCAGTTCGGATTCGCTTTTTAATCCATTGATTTTTGAAGGTATTAACACCGGATTTCCTTTGTAACCTTTTATTTTTGTGGTCAACGGTGCTGTTATTACTACCGGTAAATGTGTATTCAGCAGGTTTCCGCTAAGTATGACCACGGGCCTGAAACCTGCCTGTTCGCTTCCCTTTGCCGGATTCAGATTGGCCTGCCAGATTTCCCCCTGTTTCATTCTTCAACCTGCCTGAGATAATCTTCCATGCCCTCTTCTGCCATCCGGATGATATCGGCATCATCAGCCGACCTTTTATATGACCTGATATACTCTGCCCTCTCAAGGTGTTCAAGATAAAGACGTAGGGCACTTTCAATCAGTTTGTTTTTCGGAAGCGACAACGATTTTGCCTTTTCGTTGAGCTGCTTCGAAAGCTCGTCGGGTATTGTACTGGTAAAGGTGACCATGATATGAATAATTTAATGCAAATATAAATTATATTTATGTTTCATAAATATTTATATCAATTTAAAAACAACATTCTTCTAATTATATCGTCAGTCTTTCTTCTCCAATTCCGACTTTTGTATTAGTTTTATACCTTAATGCCTGAGATTTTAATCCCTATGATTAAAGGACTCACACTGACTCATTTTCCGAAAATTGATTCACAACCAGAATATTAAATCATCAACTATTATGAGAAAAGATGCTTCCCGCAGGGGTTTTCTTAAAATTGCCGCCGCAGGCGCACTGGGCGCTTTTGTGTTGCCACATCAGGGCTGTGCCGGATCCTCAGAACAGAAACCCGACAAACTAAGGAAATTCGGCATCGGCCTGCAGTTGTATACCATCCGCCAGGCCATGGCTGCCGATGCCCCCGGATCACTGAAAAAAGTGGCCGATATGGGATATACCAACCTCGAACTGGCCGGTTATGCCGACAGAAAATTCTATGGGTATGCCCCACCGGAATTCAAAAAAATGGTGAACGACCTGGGCATGAAGATCCTCAGCAGTCACACCCAGGTTGAGGCACAGGGCATCACGCTCGACAATGCCAAATACATGGCCGAAGACCATGCCAAACTGGGCGTTAAATACTGCATACAGCCCTGGGTTGTTGCCGAAGCCAGAAATATTGAAAGCTACAAGAAGATGGTTCAGGACTGGAATACGGTAGCCGGAATCATGAAAGAAAACGGCATGCTGTTTGGCTACCACAACCACAACTTTGAATTTGACAACATCAATGGTGTAGTTCCGTATTTCGATATCTTTTTGCCCGGTCTTGACAAAAACCTGGTGACCATGGAACTCGATTTGTTCTGGACTACCAAAGCGGGTCAGAATCCGGTTGATATTATTAAGAAGTACCCCGGCCGCTTCCAGCTCTTCCACATGAAGGACATGTTTACCAATGAGGCGCCCTACTATACTACCGACGGAGTCAGTGATTTTGCACCTGTTGGCGAGGGGGTGATCAATTTCAAAGAGATTTTGGCTGCCAAAGATATAGCCGGCATGAAATACATGATTGTGGAACAGGATTCCACCAAAGACGGAAAACCCTTTGATGCCATCAAAACGAGCATTGCCAACCTGACAACTAAAATTCTGATCTGACTGAATACAAATTCATGTGATCATCAGTTCACCTGCGATCAGGTGTGTGTCAGTCCCGACTTTCCCTAACTGACAGGCGATAGCCATTGCCTGCCTGCCGGTTGGCAGGGCTAACAGCCGAATCACTCTAAAAACGTCCCTGTAGCATTATAGGCCGAAATGGCTTTCATCATACCCGTTTCGTTCCTGACATTTATACCCCTGTCTTTCAATAACACCTGTTTCATCTCTTTGCGCGACACAAATGGAAGCTTTAGCAAATACTTCCTTTTCAGGCTTATCTGATAATACCTGTCTCCGCGGCAGACAAAATATAAATCAGCGTTTAAAAGTATGCCAGGATCACCCACCACTGCTCTGCGAAGAACCAACAATTCCATTTTGCCCCTGGTAAGCGATTGCAAAAAATGAAATGCCGAATCCGCTTCCATGAAGTGTTTTATTTTTTTTTTGACAAAGATGAAATTTTCCCCGCCATCGCCATACAAATAGAATTCGCTTATCTTTTGTTTGGACAGGATACCGGTTTTGAATTCATCGTTCATGAATAAGACTTCATCGAGGTATTTTTCATACCTCAGATCCGCCCCATGAATAGAGTCTCCGCTTTCATAATACAGCGTTCCCTTCATCCAATTACCGAAAAATCGTTCTCCTTTGTAACCCAAAACCGGATTAACATACATTGGACCTGACAAATTGAACAGCATCCATTTGTTATAATCGGCGCAATACCGGCATTTGTTTTCGTTTTGCTGGGATTGTGCTGCAATAAGTACAACCATGCCCATGATGACCAAAAATATTTTCCTATTCATTGTCAGGTACTATTACAAATCGAGACGAAAGATTTATGGAACGCCCTGAGTCAGATATTCCCGTTAAAGTAATATGGTATTTTCCATCGAGGCAGGAAGCGGGGAAAGAAACATGAATGGTTTTCCCGGGACCAATCCGTAAATCGGGTTCAAAACAAAGATTATCCCTGAAATCAGGTATACGATCGTCCCCATCCTGTTCCGGAATAATTGTTTTATACCCATTGGAAATTACCTTATTCTGCCATACACAGGCCTTTGATTGCAGATAGGTTTCAGGAATGGCATGATCATAAGTATATGCTGCAACAACTCCATTGAAATTAAGTCCTCCCAAAACAAACCCGGAATTAAATAGTTCCACCCGTTTTAACTGCTTGCTGCTTAACAAGCCAAAGTAATCCAAATCAGTAAAAGGAACTCCGTTGAGCAGCAAGAGAATATTGTCGCACCAACTTTGCAGCGCTCCATCGTAAATCATAAGTGATTGCCGGCTATTCTGGCTGAAGAAACGGATTGAGGGCAGGATATTATCATCAATCTCATTAAAGTTTTGCATACTTACATAATCCCATATTTGAATTATCTGGGATGGAGTCTGAAACAAATCACTGTAACTGACGTTGTTTTTTTCAGTAATTAATGTGTCAGTCTGGTTGTTGAAAACTGCCTCAATAACCCGGAGTTCCCTGAGCCTGTTCAGGAATTGCTGTTGTTCTTCCTCAGGTTTAAAGAGAACCATGTCAGGATGGGAATTCAGCGCTTTATCCTCAAGGGTCCAAAGCAGGTCGCCGTTGTACATATCATCTACCGTTTGAATAACGATATCGTGGTTATCATATTGGGGTTTGAGGTAAAAATAGAAGTCTCCCTTTTCATCGGTTTTAGAGTAGAGTATAGCAGGCATTGTACTGTCAACCACTCCCAGAATTATTTTGGTGTGTGCCAAAGGTAAACTGGTACTACGTTGTAGCAGTGTGCCTGAAAGTATATAACCGTTCGCTTCCGAAAAACTGTCACGGGAATTCTGAATATCAACGTCTGTGGTTTCCTCATTCAGATCTGAAGTGTACTGATTCTGCAATCTTTCTGAAAAAGGGGTTTCAAGACAAACCGACAATGACATGAATGCAGAATCTTCAGTATTATTGCTGATACCTATATTAACTATTTCACCGGGATTGATCCTTTCACCAGACACTCTCATTTCAATGCCTGATTGAGTCAGTTCCGCAACTACCGGCCTCACAGGTTTAACAATTGGTGCAAATAACGTATCAGTGGTTTGTTTGGTAAATCCAATAATAAGAATCCTCCACCTGAATGATTTTTCAGAACTCCGGCACCTCATAGCATTCGTATATGCCCTCACTTCATAAATTCCCTCAGGCAAATCGGCCGGAAGGGGATATAATCCATATGCCATGTTATTGACAACATTGGTGCGCCAGTGAAGTTCTTTCCGGCTATTTATACCATATAATGAGAAGTACAGTATATTGTTCTGACATTCCCTGTTACCATTAACCACGTATGCCTTATAATGCAATGCACCACCGGCAACGTAGACATCCTTGTCAAAGTGAACAAAGACGGTCTCATTGTAATTGTAATCGCTGCTAAAGGCAGAAACACCATTTAGAATCAACGCAATAAAAAGAAGGGCAAATACCCCGCATTTCCTGATTGTCATATTTTCATACAGCCTGATCATGACTTATTGAGTTAGGGTCGGGTATTCGGGAAGTATAAATACCGGAAGATCGTTCGGTGGTGAATCCACCAGGGTTGTAGAAAGGTAACCATAAGAAGTTTTGCACGACATGTATAACGTTATAAATGAAGAAGCTTCAAAAACACCAATGACCCGGGCATCTTCATTATTAATACAAAATATATTGCTTTTTATTCTGGAGGGTACCGGTGCAAAAATTTCATTTTCAGCAGTTAATTGTTCCTCAATTGACTCATAGAATTCGTAAACATCAGCCGAAACAGAATAAATCCTGTGGGCGATAAAGTAACTCATGAAAAATGAGTAACCAGGGTTCCAGCCATAATCATAAACAGGGCCACCCGGTTCTTCCAAAAAAATGTCTTCGTGCCACGTACGATTGTTAGATGGCATTGTTTTCGCAACATCATACAAATTATTCATTTTTGCAAATATATAATACTCGTATTGGGTATTTGGTGGCTTGACGTAACCACGTTGTTCAACCGCACGAGTTCTGAACCTGTAATAATGATCCTCTTCAACTTCTCCAACAAGGTCAGTATAAACCGATATCCCTGGAGTTTCATATCTAATGAATCTGCCATCGGAAGTATATATATATTCGGTTTTGTGTGTTTTTTCAGCATAAAAATTTTCCACAACCGGCTTGGCAGGCATTTTCACCGGATTGGACATGAAAATATTCCCGTCTTCTGTTTCGATTCGCAGGGTGTATTCCTTTCCCGATTCGTATGGGAATCCATTGAAGGAAATGGTATACAATCCAGTCTCTTCCACCTCCGCAAGCGTATCGGTCCTGCCGAAATCATCGGAAACAATAACCAGGGCATTGTTAACGGGATTTTCAACCTCATCGTAATACCCAAGTGTCCAGGAAAGTTTTATCAGGGGCTGGTCATACTCGTATAGTATACCATGAACACTGAGTATGGGCTGGCTTTGCTCAAGGTCATCGGGAAAATATACCTCACGGCATGACATGCCCAAAAGCACAACAGAAATGATCTGCACAATGACCCTGATTATCGGTGCTTTTGTCATAACGGCTAAAATCTGAATGAATATGAAATGACAGGTACTGGTTTACCGATGAGGTATAGCTTATACATCCCAAATGTATTATAATGGTTTGCCGTACTGGCTTTCTCTTTTGAATAATAGACTGTGTAAGGATTCTTCCGGCCATAAACATTCAGCAATGATATACTGAATCTTCCTTTCCACCACTTGCTCAGTCTAAGGCTTTCATCAATCGTCACGGTCAGATCAAGACGGTGATAGTCGGGAATCCGGTATTGGTTTTTTTGGGAGAACAATACCACCTGTTGATCGCCCACATTGATTTTTTGTTCGGGAAGGGTAACGGGCCTTCCGGTAGCATAAGAAAAATTACCCGAAAAGCTCACACGTTTATTCAGATGGAAAGCAACCACGGCTGAAAAATCATGCGGTTTATCATAGGAAGAGGGGTATTCCCCGTTGAAAACATGGGGATCCGCCAATGGGCTATTTACTTCGCGAAACGATCGTGAAAAGGTATATCCGATCCATCCGTCCCATCTTCCGGAACTCTTTTTAAGAAGGAACTCTATTCCGTAATTGTTTCCATTTGCATCATAAAGTAAAGCTTCCAGGTTTGGATTCATGGTGAGTACTTCCCCTTCGGCAAAATCAACGGCATGTTTGAGTGTTTTGTAATATATCTCTACTGAAGTTTCAATAGTGTTGTTTGAGAAATTCCGGTAATAACCTGCGGAAACCTGATTTGCCGCTAACGGTTGAAAATTGTCGTTTGACAATTTCCATATATCAGACGGGGTGGAAACCGCAGATGGTGAAACCAGGAACAGGTACTGCATGTTCCGGCTATAGCTAAGTTTAATTGAACTCACATCATTGATCTTAATCCTTGAAGAGAGCCTGGGTTCAATTCCCCAAATAAGGCTGGCATCTTCGTGCTTGTAAGCTGACAACCGCAGCCCCATGTTTAACGAAATAACCGGGTTTAGAATTAAATCGTCATTTACAAAGAAAGCGCCTTCAAGTGCCGATTCAGATGGCAACTTCAGATATCTGACTTTTGAAAGCCTTCCCTGGCGTTTCTGTTCACCGGGATTCACCTCGTATTTTATAATACTAACTCCGGCATCGACAGCGTGTTTGCTCATTCCACTGTAATGGATCCGGTATCGCCATGAAGTGTACTTGATTCCCGAGTTAACGGATGATGCATCCACTCTTTTTTCGGGCAAAAACCTGTCAGCAGTATAATTGCTGCCCGCCAGGGTGAAATAGGAAGCCAGATTGGATTTATGCAAGATACTCAGGTTAATTGATCCAAGTCGGTTTTTGTATATGTACCGTACATTACCGCTCAGGTCAAACGCATCCCTGCTGCTGTAACCCGAAAATGACACCCTTGATTTTCCCAGCCGGAAGTGAAGACTGCCATTGAGATCATGAAATCCGGCATCACTTTCTCTTAGATACTCATCATTTGAATTTTTCAGCATCCAGTCGGAATAACTCGTGCGTCCACCCACTTCAAAAAAAGATTGTTCACCTATTCCCCTCAATGGAACCGTGACCAACAGTTTACTGTCAAATATGCCGATACCTCCTTTTACCGTAAAGCCTTCTGAATGAGTCTCTGCCGATCGGATATCGACCACCGAAGATATTCTTTCTCCATACATGGCCGGAATATGCCCTTTATATAAGGTAAGCTTTTTAACCACATCGGGATCTATAACAGAGAGCAGTCCGAATACATGCGAGGTATTAAAAATGGGCGCACCGTTATAGAGGTAGAGGTTCTGGTCTTCACCACCACCCCGGACGTTAATTCCCGAACTGAATTCGCCGACTGATTTGATACCCGGCATGGTGGTCAATCCTTTAATGATATCGGTTGTCCCCGATACAGAGGGCAATTGGCTGATGGTTCGCGGAACAAGCTCAATAAGGCTCATTTGGTGGCTGCTTACATTCTTATCCAGTCGCTCACTCGTAATCACCACGTCTTCAAATGCAATGAGCCGGTCATACAATTCCATATCGAAGGTACCGTCATTAATCACCTTCACATAATATGAATTGTTCTCATAGCCAACACATGATACTTTCAGGGTATAGAAGCCGGCATCCAGCGACAAGGAATATCGCCCCTGCACATTGGTAACTGATCCCATCGGAAGGTTATTAACCTGAACAATTGCTCCGATAAGGGATTCCCCGGTTTTTGCATCAATAACCCTGCCCGTAACTTGCGAAGCCTTTTTACGGACACTTCCGTCACTTTTCCCGATAAGTGTAAAATCTTTTGCATTGGATGCAATGCCCGAATAATTGTTGATCACATGGGTTAATTCGGCCACCCTTTTTTCAGGCATAATCACCACGTTCTTATTATCTATAATCTTATAGATCAGCGAAGTGTTATAAAACAACAGTCTTAATGCTTCATCAAGTGATTTGTCACTAAATGATACATCCACCGAATCATGCTGCAACCAGATCTTCCGGTAATAGAACTTCACCGGACAGGAATGCTCAAGTTGCGATAAAGCAGAAACAAGCGGCCCGGAAAATTGCAATGTACAGCCTGTTTCGGAGACTTGCTGAGATACTGCCGATTGAAGCCTGAATATTAATAAAAGCAGAGTTACTATGAAAAAACGACCCTTGAAACGAATCATGATAAATGGTCTGATCTTAACGTACTAATGAACGTTAATGTTCAGCGCGTTAAATTAGTAAAAATAACAGATAATCCAAAAGATCGTGAATTAAAACCTGAACTCAAACCTCAAGCCTGATGTAATCAATCATCAGGGGGATGTCGATCAGTTTGATTCCATGCACAGCCAGATAACGGCTGTCGTCGTACAGCACCTTTGAAAACCAGTCATTATCCATATTTGATGCTTTCAGGCTGAGGATGTAATTTTCTATGGCCTTTTTCTTTTCTCCCCGACACCAATAGATATGTCCCAGGTTCATGAAATCATTTTTGCCTGCGCCTTGAGGCAGTGCTTTTTCCAAATACTTTGACGCAGTGTCGAACTTGCCAAGCATGAACGAACACCATGAAATCGGTCGGTATACCTTATGATTGGCAGGCTGCAGGTACTCAACCTTGAAATAATACTTCAAAGCTTTCTCATATTCTCCTGTTTCCATATAAACATGGCCAAGGTATGCCTGAACCTCGAGATTATCGGGTTCCAGCTTTTCAGCCTCGAGGTAATATCCGATTGCCAGTTCAAACTCGCCCTTTTTTCTATAGCACCAGGCAATCCGGGTAATCAGCCAAAGTTTATTCTTATCCAGCAGTTCCGCCTTGTGATAGTATTCAAGTGCTTTGTCAAGATTACCCAACTGTTGGTAACAATAACCGATTTTTTCAAACAATTCGTAACTGTGGTTGCTCTCCACAATCTGCCGGAATATCAGCAAGGCATCCTGGTAATAGTTCTTCTCGAAAAAGAATTCCCCGATGCTTTTCAATACTTTCACATTGTCGATCCATTTCTTGAAAAAGCCGGTTTCATATATGGCAACCGGAAGTTTGAATATGTCGTCGAACTCAGCCCGCAGCGGATGCAGCTTATAGAACCGGTAGAGATCTTGGAAATACTGGGTAATGATGACCTTGGTACGCGCATCTGTGTTGATCAGCTCATCATCAAGCGCCATTTCATTCATGGCCTTCAGTTCCATATTGAACAATTCCATTACCGTTGATTTCTGAAAATCGGGCATGTGCCGGATATTCAGGCAAAATGAGTATTTATCGGAATTGCACAGGAAATTACTCCGCTCAATGCCTTCACCAAATTGCTGCAGGTCGACCCCCCCGCTGACACCCTTGAAAGATGCTGATATGTATTCATTCTCCTTATAAAAGGGCAGAAACCAATTGTTCACCTCGCTGAAAAAATCAAATTGCTTAAGCATGGCAAAGGCTCCCAGAAATACATCGGCGCCCTCCATCTGCAGATTCGTAAACTCTTCCAGTTTGCTGTACACATCGGGAGCATCCTTGAATACCTTTTCCCATTCCGGATTCTTTTCTTCAGGGTTCATGGAAAGCATGTTTTCAAGATCAAGCTTTTCCTCGAGCTTCGATTTGATCCGGATCATTTCCGGCAGGATTTCCTGCTGGATCTTCCGGGTAATTTTTTCGGTTTCCCTTGCTTTTACAAACTGCTGGATAATGATTTCAATGGTTTTATCGATCTGACCTGTGCCTTGCAATGCCTTCAACCGCTGCAAAATTTCAGGATAATACTCAATCCGGCGATCATAGTAGGCCAGTGACAACACCAGGCCAATCAGGGCCCGTTGCCATACCTGGTTTTGCCCGTTCTCATAAAAAGCAAACAGGAGGTCAATTTTATTACTGTCAAAATGGCGCAATAACGACAGGGTAAGACCACTGACCATAATGCAACTGTCATACCAGGCCAGGGCATCGGAGCCGGAGATTCTTTTTATCAATGCCGTTTCAGTGTCCTTGAGCTTGTCGGCATGCCAGATAATCCGAAACAGCGCTCGTACATGATCGTTGTATTCGGAACTATCATAAATCAGTTGGGTTTGCGACTGGTCCCCATCTTCCTTACCCGATTCTTTCTGAAGGATCAGCTTTTCAAATGTTTTTGAGATATCTGACAAGGTACTCTCGGCAAGTGATTCAGGAATGATCTTCAGTTTGTAATAATGCAGCAGGTTGTTGTTCCGGATGATTTCCTCCTTAACATCATCTGCCAGTGCAATGATATCCCTGATCAGCCGCTGATGAACCTTTTCTTTCTGCGGATCATCACTGTATTCAAATGCATACTTGAGCATGTTGATATAGGTATCGGCATGGCCATCGAGCTGCAACCTGTAATCCCTGTTTTTGCAATGGTTGCATAAAAACTCAAGGGTATCCAGCGCATCTTTGATCCGGCTTTTGCCGATATAATCAAAAATCTGAGTATATTTCAATTGAAGTTCCTGGTAATTCATGCCTGACAGTATTGATAAACTTTGTGCAGATCAAGATGTATGCCAAATTGATGCAGCTGCCACTTGATGAGGCTATAGGCTGCAGACTAAAGTCTATAGTCTATGAATAGAATGCCCTTCTCTTGGATGAGTCAAAAAACCTGTAAAGCAGCAAACCTCCAATAAAGCCCCCGATGTGAGCCCAGAATGCAATACCGGTAGCGCTGTCTGACAGCATGAGCGAACTGGTTCCGCTGAGCAGTTGTCCCAAAAACCAGATACCTATGTATATGAGGGCCGGAATGGGTATGAATAAAGGAATGATAATGATCGGGACAAGAGACACAATGGTGCTTTTGGGAAACATAAGCATATAGGCAGCCATAACGCCTGAAATGGCCCCCGAGGCGCCAATAGCCGGCACCGGTGAGTTGCGGTGCAGGATGAAATGCGTAAAGCTGGCGATAATGCCGCACAGGATGTAAAACACAAAATACCTCATCTTGCCCATCCGGTCTTCCACATTATCACCGAATATGAAAAGAATCCACATATTCGAGATCAGGTGCAGCCATCCCCCGTGTAAAAACATATTGGTAAAAAAGGGACGGAGAATGGTAATTCTGAGTTCATAAAGGTTGTCAACCTCTGTCAGTCTTACCTTATCCGGTACAAGTCCGTAGTTGAATATCATCATTTCGGCTTGCTGGCTGTTGAGCATAAACACTTCAAACACAAAAACAGCCACATTGGTTATGATCAGCAGCCAGGTAACGATGGGAAAACTACGGGAGGGAATGGTATCGCGTAATGGAATCAAGGTGCGCTATATTTGGCTGGTTCGTATTGTAAATATAAAAAAAATGTGGATTATCACGCAAGGAACGTACTACAAGATGCGGAAATGCTTTTTATATTTCAGGCAGAGGCGTTGTGCCAAATCGCGGCTGGCTTTCAACGAGGGTGGCAACCCGCCGCCGGGAACAGTCCAGTGGCCGCAAAAATAAAAACCCGACAAACCGGGCAATTCCGAATCTACCGGCGAGGCAGCCAGAAGATTCTTACCGGGCATCCAGCCCTGTGCACTGCCCATCCAGTTATTGGTATACCTGTGGTACGTAGCCGGAGTAACAATATCCATAACCTCTATAGAATGCCGCAGGCCCGGGACCTTTTTATCCAGCCGGTCAAGTATTTGCTCAGCGAATTGCGACTTGCTTTTATTGTATTGATCATAATCATTTGCCCTCAGGTTAATCCAGTATTCACCGCTATTGGTATATAAGCTGGCAGCTATGATTGTCTTTCCCTGGGGTGCCAGGAACGGATCGTAATGGTAAAAATGAAGTTCCATGCGCCTGTATTCAGTTCCGTCAGGTGAAAGAGCCGGGGTTTCAAGCGGAAACTTAATCAGGTGGGATTGTTCCTTATAGGTTTTATTTACTCCCAGCAGTACCATAAAAACCGATGGATATACCTTGGGGTTTGTGTTTTTGGCCAGTTCCAGGATCTTCCTGTTGACGAACCTGCCTTCCAAAGCTTCAAAAACAGTGTAATGCCAGTCTGCAGCTGAGATAACGAGATCAGCATGAACTTCTGTTCCGTTATCAAGAACAACACCCCGGGCGGCTGACCCAGTCGTAGCAATGCGTTTCACAGGTGAGTTGTAATGAATCCTGCCGCCCAGCGAGACATAGCGTGTTGCAATGCGGCCTGCAAATTTCATGGATCCGCCCAGCGGATAACCGGCACTGTTTTTGTCGAAAACCGACAGGGGCATGGTCAGAATCAGCAGTTTCTGTTCATCACCATCGTAAAGCAATTCAAAAGCTTCCTTCAGAAAAGGATTTGACAGTTTCCGTGCAAAAGTAAGGTTGGTTTCATTTTTCCATTTCAGGTATTGCCAAACCAGGGGAAGGTAATTAATCATGGCCATTTTTTTTCGCCATGGCTGAAACTCAGGAATATTGTCGAGTAAAGGGGGCATCTCATATTGCTGCATGGTACGCATCAGGCCGGTAAGGCTTTTAATCAGAGAAGCATCTTCAGGCGCAATATCCAGCATATATGATTCAAGCCGGTCAATGCTGGTATACAGGTGAAAAACCTTGCTTCCGTTACGGTCCCGGTTAACTGAAAGTTCCACATCCATTCTCACATCATGATTGACAAACCCAATAGAAGGCATGTCAACAAGCTCATTCCACAACCTGTAAAAGGGACTTCCACTCCCCGTGCCCATCACCCAGTGAAGGCAGCCGTCAAAGGTAAAATCACCGCGCTTCCAGGTGGCGCACAAACCGCCGGGGTTTAAATTCTTTTCATAGATTTCGGTTTCAAAGCCATTCATTTGCAAATAACAGCCCACAGACAACCCGGAAATCCCCGCACCAATAATGGCAATTTTCATTTGTATCAGATTACCTTCTCCTATGTTCTTTTTCACAGGGACAGGGAACCTGTCCGAGCTTTCCTTTCCCGATCCTTCCCGATGAACTGCAACTGCCCATCAATAATAAAAAAGAGATGAACAAAACCGGAAAGAGCATCTTCAGTATTCTGATCATGTGGCCAGGGAAGTTTTTCATATTGTAGTCATTGAGTGAGTCATTCGCTCGTAACAAAGATAGCAGGAAAAATCATTTTATCTTACCTGTTAAGCGCGCTTTATGTTTATACTGACTGAAAACCAGTCCGGCAATAACTACGGCAATCCCTGAAATTTTGAGAAATCCAAATTCCTCATGAAGCACCAGAAAGGCCAGAAGGGCAGTAAAAACGGGGATCAGATTGATAAATACGTTGCTTCGGGCCATACCGATCTTTTGTATGGAGTACACAAAGAACAGAAAAGCAAGCGCAGACGCAAAAACAGCCAGTTTAATCACCGGCAGTACCATTTCAAAGGTATGATGGGTATGAACAAACCGGGAATACGACATAATAAAAAAAAGTGGCAGGAAGTAAATCAACCCGAGCGTGTTCTGGTAGGTGACAATGGTAAAGGTATTGTAGTGTTCCGCGAGTTTCCTGACAAAAACCGAATGAAAAACTGCTGCCAATATGGCAACCATCATCAGCAAAACTCCTGCAAAAGAAGTGGGCTGCCCGCTGTTATCTCCCATGATGACCAGAATAACTCCGCCGATCGATATCAACAGACCGATATAATTGGTAACCGTAAATTTTTCCCTGAACAGGTACCAGGCTGGTATGGGCACCAGCAGGGGAATGAGCGATATCATGATCGATGCCAGTGTAGGAGTGATCAGGTTTACACCATAGCATTCTCCCAGGAAATACAGAAAAGGCTCAAAAAAGGCCAGCAACAAAAACCAGGTAAAATGCTTCTGTTTTATCCGCTGCAATTTCCGAAAACTCAACGACAGCAAAAAAAGCAACGGAACAGCAATGATCAGCCTGAACACAATGAGCGACACGGGATCATAATACAGGAAAACCTGTTTATACCAGATGAAGCTGAAACTCCAGAACAACATGGCCAGCACAACAGGGCCATAGGAAATCAGCGAATTTCGTAAATTCATGGCATATTTTTTGCACGGTAAATCTACGCTAAAACAACAGATTTTGACCTGCCTGTGATGTGATTAAAATCACAATATTTCAACTAGTTGATTTTTTATGATTTACAGGCGGTTTGAAAGATTATTTGTAATTAGATTGAGTATAATTTTGAAAAAAAGCAAAAATTTCCTATTTTGAGGCAAAAGAAGATTTAGCTTTTTTTATGAGTTGCCCGGACAACAAAACGTTCTCTTTTTTGTTATTTTGTATACTACGCGAAATTATTATTTAAACTAAAGGTCAACATGAGGCAGTTAAAGATAACCAAATCCATCACCAACCGTAACAGCGATTCACTTGAGAAGTACTTGCACGATATTGGCAAGGAAGAACTCATCACGCCCGAAGAGGAAGTGGAGCTTGCCAAGCGTATCAAAATGGGAGACCAGGAAGCGCTTGAAAAACTAACCAAGGCAAATCTTCGCTTTGTGGTATCTGTTGCAAAACAATACCAGCATCAGGGTTTAAGCCTGCCTGACCTGATCAATGAGGGAAATCTGGGACTGATTAAGGCTGCCAAGAAATTTGATGAAACCAAAGGTTTCAAGTTCATTTCCTATGCCGTTTGGTGGATCAGGCAGTGCATACTTCAGGCATTGGCCGAACAATCAAGAATTGTCAGGCTTCCGCTTAACAAAATAGGCGCTTTGAATAAGATCAACAGGGCATTTTCCCAGTTGGAGCAGGAACATGAAAGAGAGCCTTCACCCGAGGAAGTTGCTAAAATACTGGAATTACCTGAAGGCAAGGTTGCCGGCACGCTGGAATTGTCAGGAAGGCATCTGTCGGTTGACGCTCCTTTCCAGGATGGGGAAGAAAACAGTCTGCTCGACGTGCTTCCCAGTCAGGATACCCCAACCACCGACAACAAGCTGATTGAAGAATCGCTGGCCAAGGAAATAGAACGTACGCTGAGTACGCTTCCCGAAAAGGAAAGCAGTGTGATCAGGGCGTTTTACGGAATCGGCACCAAGCCCATGTCGCTCGAAGAAATCGGTGCCACCATTGGCATTTCACGCGAGCGCACCAGGCAGATCAAGGAGAAAGCAATCAAGCACCTGCGTCAGAAATCAAAGAACAGGTTACTGAAAACCTACCTTGGATAAAATATAAAGAAACCCCGCCAGTAAGCGGGGTTTTTTATTTGATTTCCCCACCCCATTTATTCAGAAGCCTTAAGACACAATTGAGCTCGACAGTTCATTGGCCGGTGCATATTACACCATGCTGTGTCTGAGATCACCTGCATAAATATCCAGATTGCCAATACTATGTTAGTAACAAAAAAATTATTAACAAAGGTGTTACATTTTCTCTTCTTAAAGTATTAAGTATATAAATGCTTAATTATGGCATATCCTGACAGTTTGCATAAACCCTTAATTCAATTTTCTTTATGAAACAATTCATATTACTACTGCATCTAATAGTAATTATTGCTCCATCCTATTGCCAGAACTTGAGTTATACCTATGACAATGCCGGCAATCGTGTTTCACGTAACACAATTACTTTAAAATCAACCAAGGATGCTGTCAATAATGAAGTTTTTCATGAGACCTTAACTGAAAACTCAGGTGAGAGCTTTATTAAAATCTATCCTAACCCAGTGCGTGAATTATTAATAGTAGAAATTACAGGTAAGAGTCCTGAATATCTTATTCAACTATTTGATTTCAATGGCAAGCAGATATTGTCACTCCAAACAAGTAACTTCTTGAATCAAATATCATTTGCGAACCTGATCTCGGGCACTTACATTCTTCGCATATCTTCCGGCACGGAAGCAAGCGAGTGGAAGGTAATCCGTGAATGAACTTCCTTCTGATTTAAAAACCAATAAATATAACCACCTAAAAGAATAAACCATGAAAACAAGAACTCTCTTTACGTTCATTCTCCTTTCTGCTATTGCAACAACCATATGTCATGCACAAATAAAAGTTATTTCAGGAGGTAATGTAGGAATCGGAGTTGACAGTCCTGCCGAAAAGCTTCAAATCAACGGATCGGTTAGGGGTAATCAATCTGGAGCTCTAAGAATAAGTTCGGGTAACGGTAATGTTGATGTCGGTGCAAAAAATAATGGCTTTGCTCATTTTTATACAAGCCTTTCAAGATACTATTTCGATAAAATCATCCTCCTGGGTAATGGCAGACTAAGTTCTTATTCAACTACTAATCTGCAATTATGCACGGGTCATAATCCTGAGATTGTCCGGATGACTATTAGTGCAGGCAACGGCAATGTGGGTATTGGCCTGAGTCCCAGCACCTCTTATCGCCTAGATGTGAACGGAATAGTAGCAGCTACAGCATTTCAGGTTACTTCTGATATTCGGTTAAAAGAGAACATAAAACCCTTGGATAAAAGCTTCAATAAAATTGAATTACTTGAGCCCATTTCTTTTCAATTTGCCGATAATATTGATAAGAGCAGCAAAATTTCATCAGTTGATTCAACCGGAGCAATTACATCTGCTATAACACCTGATAAATCTTCAGAAAAAAAGACCCGCTTTGGTTTCTCTGCCCAGGAAGTTCAGAAAATTTTTCCCGAGCTGGTAATGAAGGACGATAACGGTTATTTAAGTGTTGATTATATAGGACTTATTCCACTACTGGTAGAAGCATTGAAAGAACAACAATTGAAAATTAATGAACTGGAAAAGAATATTCTGGACCTAGCGGCTAAAAAGGGCACACGATAATTGATGAAAGTTGTTTGCTACAATGTTAATTTAAAAATTACCGATTATGGACAGAAATATTCATCTTCTTCCAATTTTTGTTTGTTTTTTGGCTATAAGTTTCAAAGCAGGCGCTCAATTACCGATAGCCATTTGTCAGGACAAAACCCTTACACTATCAGGCTTAGATAAATGCAACTCTGTTGTAGCACGAGATTGGGTATTGCTGAATCCGGGATTCAGTACGAATTCTCTTTATAACCATTCATTTTCAGCTCAGATAGATGAAACATTAGTTGTTAACAC
This sequence comes from uncultured Bacteroidales bacterium, assembly GCA_964560225.1. GTDB lineage: Bacteria > Bacteroidota > Bacteroidia > Bacteroidales > UBA10428 > UBA5072. Next base: position 5,686 of record CAZLLD010000038.1, on the reverse strand, counting down.
TACATATTTGAATGCTGCGCCTCCTGTAAACAGAGCACTTGATCTTTCAAAGGCCGTAGGATCAATACCGGGAAATTTCAGCGTGAATGATATTGGAGCGGCAACATATACAGTGCCAATTGACATCCCCCCGGGAACTGCCGGCATGCACCCTGCCATATCCCTGGTTTATAATAGCATGGCTGGCAATGGCATCATGGGCAAAGGATGGAGCATCAGTGGTTTATCGGCAATTTCCCGCACAGGTAAAGACCGGTTTAATGAAGGTGATATTCGGGTTGTCGATTATCAGAATGACCGGCTGATTCTTGATGGTCAGCGTCTGATATTAAGCGCTGGCTCTTGGTTTGCAGCAAATTCCGAATACAAAACACAGCATGAAACATTTCAAAGAATAAAATATACCGGCACCTGTTTTGAGGTAGAAACTTCAGACGGGCTTAAAAGATATTACGGAGAATCAGATGAATGCCGCTTCAAAAAAGGAAGTAATGAGGTGCTTTCATGGTATATTTCCCGTGTAGTCGATCAATATGGCAATACAATAAACTATTACTACAAGAATGTCCCCGCTACAAATGAGCTTCTGATTGATAGAATTGAATATACAAAAACAAACACATTTGAAGCTTACAACAGAATTCAATTTATATATGAAAATGACCGCAGTGATTATATGATGAGGTATGTGGCTGGAATTAAGGTGAACAGTGATCATTTGCTCTGCAAAATATACGTATATTCTAATGGGACCAAAGTCAGACAGTATTCAATGAATTACTTTGTCAGTAATAACTACGAAACGTATTTATCAACTATCGAACAAACCGGGGAGAACGACTTGAAATTGAACAGTACACAGTTTAACTGGATAAACAGACCGACCAACAGCTCTATCGATAATACAACCATAGTATACGAGGATAATACCGATTTAACAGGATATTCTTCGGACAAGATTAAAAATCTGCTTAAAAAGAGTCCGAACCAATACCATTATACAGTTCTTGATTGGGATGGTGATGGAATCAGTGATATTCTGGAAGTGCCTTCCGATATGAACTCTCAGAATAATTTAACCATAAAGTATAACAGACTTAGCAGCACTTATTCCTGTGTTATGCCTGCTGATTTTAAAAACGCCTTGCCAATTGATATTGATGGTGACGGGAAAGAGGAATTGTTTTTTCACAAAGGAATTGTCTCGCCTTTTTCAGGGTTTTCCCTCAATAAAGGATATTCATACGAGGGAGCCGACTCCATTGATGGAAGTGATTTTCAATTCAAGATCTTTAAATTTCAAAACAATGCACTTACAGAAATTCCCACTACTGACAATTACGGATTGACGGGTTTATCAAATCGCTGTTACACAATAATACAGGCTGATTTTGACGGCAATGGCCTGACAGACTTATTCTTTTACAATACGCACCCGATTAAAATTGAATATCAGCTGTACCTTGCTGAAATACATAACGGTAAAGCAACATATGTAAAACATACCGATGACTATTTCGCATACTTTACCACACCAAAGTTTTTTGTTGCAGACTATAACGGAGACGGAAAGCAGGATCTCATTCGGATCAATAATGATGGAATCTATATAAGGTATCTTTCTAAGATTGACGGGCAGTCAATGTTTACATTTGGGAATTGGTTGTGTATCAGTAGTATTGGCACCGACGGCAACTATGTTTCATTCGGTGATTATAACGGTGATGGTAAAGTTGATATTCTAGATTCATATAACCAGAAATTACTTTTTGCCACAGGAGTCAATAACCCTATCTGTGAGGTGAGTGACAATTCGATATATGCACAAACCTGTTTCGGGCCGGATATTAATGCTGACGGCAAAAGCAAACTGATAAAAGATCAATTTGTTTCCAATTTATCATCTTATCACAATTACACAATTTATTATAATACAGGCTCTCCCTATGCCCACACCAAATCTATGCCTTCTTATTGCACTGAATTTCAGACCATAAATGGAGATTTCAATGGCGACGGTATTATTGAAACACTATACTATTACGCTGGAGTTGGAAAGACAACCACATATAACTATAACCATATTATTCAGTATTCTGAGATTTACACATTGCCTTCCGGGCGCCCGAATATGCTTATTGGTTCTGTGCTGGATGGCATGAACCGTAAAACCGAAATTGTCTATGATTTCACTACTTCTTCGTCGGTTTATGCCATGAATGAAGCGCTGAATCTTTCCTCACCCGTACGCACAATAAATCCTTCCTTTATTGTGGTGAAAGAGGTCAAAACAGATAACGGGCGCAACGGCCAGTTTACAAAAGCCATGTACTATGAAAATGCCCGAATACATATTGATGGCAGAGGTTTGCTTGGATATGGCCGAAAAACAATAACCGATCAATCTGCGGGAATTAAAACCATACAGGTTAATTCATACGACAATACCTTTTTTGAACCCTTACCAAAATCTTCAATCGTATCAACTACAGGAACACCTGTGAAGACGATTTCCGGATCATTTTATTCATTTAAAAACTATTCATATGGCACCAGCGGTCAGAAACATTACCTGGTTTATCCCGATACTTCATCGCAATACAATTATTTGAAAAGAACCAAGGAGAAATCAACCTTTACATATACAACAAATGACTTCTTACATGGTAACTGGAGTTTGGCCAATGCAAAATATTACAATGTGGCCAATGCAACGCCCAGCCTGGTTGCCACAGCAATTATGACAAATACGTTTGAATCATTTAACAATGGCAGGTTTTACAGGCAGAAATCATTTCTGGCCACCAAACAGCGACCTGGTAAGTCGGATCACAAATCCAAGAAGACGTATGATTTCATCAGTTCCGCCAGCAATAAAATAAGTAAAGAGATTATTAGCTATTTCACTGATAGCGGAACAGAAGACAGCGATAAGGATACCGTTTCTTATGTATACGATGCCCTTGGGAATATTACGCAACAAATCAGTCAGTTTGGCAATAGCAGAAGAACAACTAGTACAGCGTTTGATCCGCTGGGGCGATTTGCCATAATGGTTACCGATCCTATGGGTTATATAAGCAATTCAGCGTACAGCGATATGGGGTTATTGTTGTATCAGGAAGATCCTAACGGAAACAGGGTGTCAAATTCTTATAATGGATTAGGACAAGTTGTTGCAGTTGACAATGCTGATGAATCGGACCAAACTCAAACATTTGGCTGGGTAACCCAGTCAGATCCCGATGCACCACAATATGCATGCTACTATTCTCGGGTGACCACCACTTCAAAACCCGAGGTGAAGACCTATCACGATATTCTGGGGCGTGAACTACGAACTGTGTACAAAGCCCGCAATAACAAACTGGTTTATACCGATGTGGTTTACAACTCACTTGGTCAGCAGGTTCAGGTTTCTGAGCCTTACTTCAAAGGTGATGCGGTGCTGTGGAACTTTACCACTTATTACGATGACGGAAGGGTGGCATCACAGTATATGACCGGTAATGTAAAAAAGGTTAACTTTACTTATGAGAAGAATAAAGTTATACAAACATTCGTGAATACTTCCCGGGTATACACAAAAACGTTCGATGCCACCGGAAGCATCATTTCTGCAACCGATCCTGATGGTACAGTTGGTTACGATTACTTCTCTTCAGGAAATCTGAAGCAGGCGGCAGCACCCTTGAGTACCATTACTATGGAATATGACAAATATGGCATGCAGAAGAAGCTAATTGATCCTGATGCCGGAACCAGTGAATTTGAATTCAATGCATATGGCGAACCGGTTTACCAGAAAGATGGAAAGAATAACTGGTTTCGTATCACCAGTAGCGACAAGGCAGGCAGGCCTCTGACCAAAACCTGTTCAGACGGAAGCACCGTTAACTATACCTACGACACTGATTTCAAAGGTTTACTGAATATGGTTACCAGCAGTAACGGCACAAAATCTGTATATCTGCACGATAGCCTGGGAAGAACAGTAAGTCAGATTGAAACCATTGAAGGTATTCAATATAAAACAGATTTTGAATACAACTCATACAGCAATCTTATCAAGCTTACCTATCCCTCTTCTTATGCCGTTAATTATGAATATGATGCTCAGGGATACTTATCAAAAGTAAAACTTGCCAGCAACGGGTCGCAACTTTGGGCCGCAGGCGATGTGAACGCGCGCGGCCAGTGGTTGAATTACACCATTGGAAGTAATCTGAACAGACAGCATACCTACAATACTGTTGGTATGCCTGCAACTATTGTCACAGGCAGTGTTCAAAGTTTGCAATACGCTTTCAACGTTGAGACCGGAAATTTAACCTACCGCAAGGATGTACTTAAAGGTATTCAGGAAAACTTTACCTATAGCAACGATAAACTAACCAGTTGGAAAATAGGGAGCAATACCTACAGCGTCAATTACACCACAGATGGAACCGGGAGAATGAACACTAAAACCGATGCCGGCTCATATATTTATGGCTCGTCGCCTGCAATACATCGTATCACCGGCATTAACAGCAATCCGGGTACAATTAGCAGTTCTTCATGCACTATTAATTATACTGCCTTCAACAAAATCGATTCTCTATTTGAATCAGGCAATTACAGGTTGAAATACAAATATGCTGCAGATCAACAGCGCAGGGTAAGCCGGGTATATAATAGCAATAATGTAAAGGTGAAGGAAACTATTTATGTGCCTGGCGGATATGAAGTTGATAAAATCGGAAGTACAACCCGTGCCTTGCATTACATCCCAATTGGCAGTGGGTGCTGGGCCTTGCTTGCAGATAACAGCAATGCTACTGATTCGGTTTACTTTATTCTCGGTGATCACCTGGGATCGGTGCACGTGATAACCAATTCCGGCGGGATAAAGCTAAAAGAATATAGTTTCGATCCCTGGGGACGGCGCCGGAATCCCTCCAACTGGACCTATAACAACGTTCCTGCCGTTACCATAACCACCCGGGGATTCACCATGCATGAGCACATGGACCAGTTCAAGTTGATCAACATGAACGGCCGTGCCTACGATCCGGTGCTGGGACAGTTCATCAGTGCCGATCCGTTCATCCAGGATCCAACCGCTTCGCTGAATTATAACCGATATTCGTATTGTTTTAACAATCCGTTGCGATTCACAGATCCATCGGGCTACAATAATCATGAATTGATCTGGGGAACTGGTCATTTAACGGATAGAGATTCGGGAAGGCCTAAATGGTTGACAGCTGCTATGGATGGCAGGGGAGGAAGAAATTTTGGCCATGTTTGGATAGAAGGGCCTAATGGTGGGGCATATGTGAATTCAAGTGATGTTAGTGTTTTATATTCCGATGGATCTTGGAATGCTGATGCATTAATAGATTTAGCAATGTCGGGAGATATCAGTAGTATACTTCCCTCATTAACTCAAATATACAATTTTAACGGAAGTAATTATTCAATGAATGTTTTTGAGGATGGCAATCTATGGTTAATGACGGCAATCGATTATCAATCAAACAGGGTCGGATATGAACTGAATCTTAGCGTAGGTAATTATGCTACTGGTTTTCGTGATTTCGGAGGCAGTGGGTATTTAGCCCAAGCGAATCCCTCATCAACACAGTCTGCCTCAGGAGGAGGGGGATGGTTAGCTGTAGCAGATTGGACTAACAACGGCATA
>CAZLLD010000037.1:0-36940 GCA_964560225.1 uncultured Bacteroidales bacterium | reverse complement strand
CGCCGACCTCATGATTATGAATCATGCGCTCTAACCAGCTGAGCTACCTCGCCATGCGACCTCCGGAGCCTTTCTGCAAAGAGGTCTTTGTTTAAAGAGGCTGCAAAGATATAATTTTTGATGAATAATGAAAAAAGTTCAGCGGGAAAGATATAAATGAAAATTATCCAGATAAAACCTAATCTGCCCTTTAACCGTATAGGAATTACAAACCCAAATCTGATTTGTTATGAGAAAAATGATCTTGTTATTCATTTTAACTGCTGTCATTGCATCTAACGGGCTTTTCGGACAAACCGACCAATATGCGCTTTACCAGCGCAAAATAGAAACTTATTCAAAGACCAAAAATGTCGGGACCGTACTAATTATTACCGGTGTAATAACCACTGCGATTGGAGTCGGAACCCTGGTTTCTTATCTGAATGACCTGGATAAAGATGGTTATGATGATGACGATGATATGTACACCCCTGAATACTATCTTGGCGTATATGGTACCGGCATAGGTGTGGATATGATTATCGGAGGAGTCGTTTTGAATACCATTGGATCCCGAAAAGTCAAGCAATACCAGAGTAAGCTTAACAATTTGTCTGCCGGTATCAGATGGTCCCCTGATGCAAAAGGTTTTTCCCTGACCTATAAGTTTTAGAAGCGAAGATTTTCATTAATTTCTGAACTTAATACGGGGCTTGGTCTGAATACACATACCTGGTTTACAATCACTTAAAACTTGGTGTAAGATTTGTTATTGCTGTCAACCCAATAAGGGCATTTTGTCAAAACTTTTCGTCCTTTTTGTAGCGTTTACGTTATTATGGCAAAACCAAATCCGTAAGCAATGAACACATTTGAAATTGAAGCTACCAATTCCACACCATCGGTCGTTTTTAAAAACGAGGGAAAACTCATTATTAAGGGTCGCTCCTTTCCTGAGAATGTGGATGAATTCTACAAAGCCATTTTTGACTTGCTGGAAGAAATTGATACCCGGGTCATGACCGTTGATTTAGATCTGGAATATATCAACAGTGCGTCTTCGAAGAAAATTCTGTATTTGCTGAAAATGCTGGATAAAAATCCCCATATAACCGATCTTACCATTATATGGCGGTATGAAGACGATGATGAGGACATTCTGGAATGCGGTCAGATATACGAAGAATTCATGATGAAGGCCCATTTTCAATATGCTGAGCACAAGGTAGCCGCATAAAATTGTCGTAATATTCCCGCGACAACAGCATGGTTTCTTTTAACTGAACCGGTATTAAAACCCACCTGGCCGCTAATTTATTATTACACCTGGCACATTTGCTCCGCTGAAGTGATTATAATTATATGATTGTTTGTCTTCAATATAACATGAGCAAGTTGTTTTTATCCAAATCAGGACTAAACAACAATTTTAAAGGATCCATCACCTAAATCCTCATATTGATCAAAGAGTAAAGACGATTATCATCATTTATCGTTTAATAAACTGAAAACCAACCCAAAAAAATTATGATTTCAATTAATTCAAAAGCCACAGCTACCTTCCCTGAAGTGGTTTACATGAAAAGCGGCAAGCTTTTAATCAAAGGCAGGTCAATACCAGCAGATGCCAAGGATTGCTATCAACCTTTGATAGACTGGGCTTCAGAACTGAAAATTAGCCACCTGATCGTTGATCTGGAACTCGAATACATGAACAGTTCCTCTGCCAAGAAATTGCTTTACATGCTTAAAATTCTTGATATCAACCAAGATGTAGAGAAACTTACTATCAAATGGCATTATGAAGAAGGCGATGAAGAAAGTCTGATTACGGGTGGGATTTTTGAAAAATTACTGACAAGGGCTGATTTCAAGTTCACAATGCATCAGGATACCACCGGAGATTAAGCTGACTTATAACGTCTGGTGTGATTACGTGCTGTCTTCGAAAAATGGCAAAAGTTTGTATTGCCAAAACATTTTTTATATATTGCACAAAGTGGATAAATTAAAAATACAACACCTGATAAAAACACCCAGACTGCTTCATGAAGAAAAAGATCATACTCGAATACACACTCAATTCTTCACCCAGAGTTTTATATCCCCGTTTAAGCACTCCAGGCGGCTTATCTGAATGGTTTGCCGATGATGTGAATATCAATGGACACCATTACTCTTTTTTTTGGGAAAATTCGGAACAGAAAGCCGAAGTGATTCAAAGAAAAGAAAACAAATACATCCGTTTCCGATGGATTGAATCTGAAGAACCGGAAGCAGGCTGGTTTGAGTTCCGAATCAATACAGATGAACTTACCGGAGATACAGCCTTGATTATCACCGACTTTTCTGAAGACGACGACCACGACAGTACCATTGAACTATGGAATTCGCAAATTGCCAAGCTTAAACATGTTCTTGGCCTCTAGTTGCTTTTCCTGTTGCGAAAATATCCTAGCTTTGTATTCGTTTTATCAATGATTTCTATTTATTCCTTTTTGCTGTGAAGAGACTGCACAGGCTGATTATTATGTCATTCATAGGGCCATTTGTAATGACCTTCTTTATTGTGCTCTTCCTGCTGCTTATGCAATTCCTCTGGCGGTATATTGACGAGCTGGTAGGAAAAGGACTGGATATCAGTGTAATTGGAGAGTTGTTACTGTACGCCTCTGCCGGCTTGGTTCCGCTTGCCCTGCCATTGGCAATTCTTTTGTCGTCATTGATGACCTTTGGTAACATGGGTGAGTATTTTGAGCTCACTGCAATTAAAGCTTCAGGTATATCCTTGAGGCGGATTATGAAGCCCATTGTCATCCTGGTTATCTTCATCACAATCGGTTCGTTTCTTTTTTCAAACAATGTACTTCCGGTAACGAATCTGAAAATGAAATCGCTGATTTCCGATGTAAGAAGACAACGTCCGGAAGTTTCCATAATTGAAGGTGCTTTTTATAATGGCCTGGGCAATTACAGCATCAGGGTGAACAAAAAAGATCCTGTCGCCAATATACTTTATGGTTTGCAGATATATGACCATTCAGCAGGAAAAGGAAACATTATTGTTACCATAGCCGATTCAGGCAGAATGAAAATGACTGCCGATAAAAGAAACATGATCATTGTATTGTGGAATGGACACAGGTACGAAGAGGTAATTGAGAACAGGCGCCGGCGTGACAGACGATACCCGCATCAGACCCTGAAATTCAAAGAACAACAAATTATCATTGAAATATCGGGATTTGAATTGTCCCGTTCTGACGAAAGCATATTCAAAAATGCCTACCAGATGCTGAATGTTCAACAACTGCAAAGAGCGGTTGATTCCTTTGAAAGGAACCTGAACCTCAGAACCAGGAGTTTTCATGTCTCCATGGTTAACAGAAGTCTGTTCCGGTCAAATTCGGAGATCCTGAATAATATGAATATTGCAGCTTCATATGGCTCAAAAGAAGATCATTCCCCGCCTGATATAACCACCAGGGAAGAGGCAGACAGCACTGCAAAAAGAGTTTCAGTCAAGCCGGAGCATGAGTCAATGGATTTTGCAGCACGAAAAGCCGAAGCCAGGAAAATGGCAATTATGAAACGAGCAGATTTGGAGCGATCTGATCAACAACCAATTGCAGATACATCAAAACAGGTAATTTCCCAACCTTCGCCACGCAAGCTAAAAGAAGTAAACAACTTCGACACGCTGGTAGCCTCTTTCACTGCAAAAGACAGGTTGGAACTCATCAAATCCGCCAACAGAAGTGTTACTCAAAGGCATTTCCAGATTGCCAGTGCCGCCTCAACAAATGATATTGAAACCAGGCTGCTCAGAAGGCATGAGATTGAATTGCACCGCAAGTTTACCCTGTCGATGGCTTGCCTGATATTCCTGTTTATTGGTGCACCCCTTGGGGCTATTATCCGTAAAGGAGGGCTCGGGTTGCCCACGGTTATTTCGACATTGCTTTTTATTTTGTACTACATCATCTCCCTAACCGGAGAGAAATTTGTCAGGGAAAGTATTCTCACCGCATACCAGGGTATGTGGCTGTCTTCTTTTATCCTGGTAATAGCCGGAGTATTTCTTACCTATCAGGCAACCAACGACGCTGCCATTCTGAATGTTGATACTTACATGAACTGGATTAGAGAAAAAATCGGCATCAGGAAAGGAATTATGCTGGAAAAGAAATTACACATAACGGGCCGGTTTGAACTAATTGAGATACAAAAAGATGAACTACTGCAGGAATTCAGAAACGTGGGGGAATCTGCAACGGCATGTTTGAAAAAACTGAAGGAAGATAATAAATGGCCGCTACTGGTCAGGAAATCTTTTGAAAACAGAGAATTTATGTATCTGATCGAATTCGGTATCCACTATAACAGCTTCCTCGACCGGATTATTCTGAGTAAATGGTTCAGGATTCCATATTTCAAAAAGCGCCTGTCTGAATTTCCTTTTGCTTACGGCAGAACACGTTCTTTTATATTTACCAACAGAACCCTGATCTGGCTGGCCGTGATCATATTCCCCGTAGCACTGATCCGGCTGATTCATATCAAACTGAAGATCAATCATGTAATAAAGCAATTAAAGCAAATCGCTGATCTCTCCTCCGGCATGATTAATCTTTTAAACAGCTCAGCACTTAAATCAGAGATTGAGGCAGCATCATGAGAATCCTCCAGGTATGCAACAAGCCCCCCTATCCTCCAAGGGACGGAGGATCCCTTGCCATGTTTAACCTGGCTAACTCACTCAAAGACCTTGGGCACCAGGTATCGGTACTCACCATGTTTACCGGAAAACACAGCCTTACTGCCGGTCAATCCCTGGAATTCTCACGAATTATGGATGTTCATTCTGTTTACGTGGATACCACTCCCGGCTTGTTCCGCCTTATTAAAAACCTGCTTTTTTCTGACAAGCCATTCCATGCAGAACGTTTTTTTTCGAAAACCTTTGAGAACGAGCTCTGCCGGATGATCAAAACAAACCGCTATGATGTGATACAACTCGAAGGTCTTTACCTGACAGGTTATATTCAGGCAATCAGAAAAAATACTGATGCATTGATTGTGTTTAGAGCACATAATGTGGAACATGAAATTTGGGAACGAATTGAACAGGGCGAAACCGGCTTTTTCAGAAGAGCCTATTTCCGGATTCTGGCAAAAAGAATTAAGCACTATGAACAACAGGCAATAAACCAGTATGACATCCTGGTTCCGATCACCACACGGGACCTCGATCATTTCACGGCAATGGGAAATACCCGGCCAGCCCATGTTTGCAATGCAGGAGTGGATATAAATACCGACACCGGAAATAAAGAAATACCGGATGAACAGTTTCCTTCATCAGCTGCTTCCTTGTTTTTCATTGGATCGCTCGACTGGATCCCAAACCAGGAGGGTTTGCTCTGGTTTGTGGACAAGGTTTTTCCCCTGATTCACCTTCAGTTTCCGGCCGTTAAATTTCATATTGCCGGAAGAAATGCTCCCCAATCATTGCGAAACAGGGTAAATTACCCCGGGATTATATTTCACGGGGAAGTTGCTGATGCACGTTTTTTTATGGCCAACCATCGGATTTCCGTGGCACCTTGTTTTTCAGGAAGCGGAATGCGTGTGAAAATAATAGAATCCATGGCCCTTGGCAAACCCGTAGTTACAACTACCCTGGGTGCCGAAGGGCTGTATGCAACCCACAACGAAAACATTATAATTGCTGACAATGCCGATGATTTCTATCGCAATATTGAAAGGTTGATACAATTTCCCGAGATTTGCAGGAGTATGGGAGACAGTGCAAAGAATTTTGCCGCCAGGAACTTTAGTAACAATATCCTTGCTGCCAATGTGGCCGCATTTTATGAAAAACATTTGAAATGATCCTGAAAGTACTCTTCTGGTTTTTCCTTGGAACAATTATTTATACCTATTTCGGCTATACAATCATCCTGTTGGTTAGTGCCGCCATCAACAGACTGTTTCATATTCGCAGGCAATTTTTGCAGGAGCCCTTTCTGCCTGAGGTTACCCTGCTTGTACCCGCCTATAACGAAGCCCGGTTTGTCATCCGTAAAGTGAACAACACCCTGGAACTCGATTATCCAAAAGAGAAGCTAAAAATCATCTGGATTATTGACGGCACTACAGATGATACGTACGATCTGCTCTGCCGATATCCTGAAATCAACGTAATGTATGAAAAAGCGCGCCGCGGAAAAATTCATGCCATGAATCGGGCGATGAAAACAGTGAATACACCTATTGTTGTTTTCACTGATGCCAATACCATGCTGAATAAAGGTGCCATCAGGGAAATAACCAGATTATTTTCAGACAGAAGAACAGGCTGTGTTACAGGTGAAAAGCGCATCAGTGAATCAGGACTGCAAAAGGCTGTAGACGCAGGAGAAGGCCTTTACTGGCGATATGAATCGCTTATCAAAAGGCTGGAATCGGAAACCGGATCGGTGATGGGGGCTGTTGGTGAGATCTTCGCTATCCGGACCGAACTTTACCGTGAAATCAAAGATGACACCTTATTGGACGACTTCACTATATCACTAATGATTGCCCAGCAAGGCTTTCGTATAAAGTATACACCTCATGCCGCAGGAACCGAAACAGCATCATTGTCGATTTCTGAGGAGGTCAAAAGAAAAATCAGAATCGCCATCGGCGGATTGCAAACGCTAAGCCGCATGACCGGACTTCTGAATCCATTCAGTAACTTTATTTTGTCATTCAAGTATTTCTCGCACAAGGTGCTCAGATGGACCATAGTACCCTTTGCATTTCCAATTGTTTATTTGCTCAACCTGATCATCCTGCTTACCCCATTTAGCACCCGGCTTTATACCATTTTATTCATACTGCAATGCATCTTTTATTTGCTTGCACTTGCAGGAGGAATGCTGCATGATGTCAGAATAAGAATGAAAGCCCTGTTTGCACCCTATTACCTGTTTGTAATGAATTATGCAATTATTGCCGGCTTCTTCAGTTTTCTTAAAGGCAATTATTCAGTTAAATGGCCAAAGGCCAGACGGATCTGACCTTTTTCATTGCTTTGTTTGCGATAAATTAATTACTTCGTCCTGAAGAAATCATGGGATTCATTTACAAATTGTAATTTTGCATATACCATACTGAATTTTGCCCTTATGTCAGAAAAGATAAAAAATAACATGCTCTTCGAGCTGAATACGATAAAAGAGGCCATTGCTGATATCAAAGCAGGAAAGGTTGTTATTGTTGTTGATGATGAAGATCGTGAGAATGAAGGTGATTTTATCTGTGCTGCTGAGCTGATCACACCCGAGATTGTAAATTTCATGGCCACTTATGGTCGTGGTCTTATCTGTGCACCCATTCCTGAAAAGCGATGCGAACAACTTGAGCTTGAGCTGATGGTCAGCTCAAATACCTCGATGCATGGAACTCCATTCACAGTTTCTGTTGATTTACTTGGCAATGGTTGCACAACCGGAATTTCTGCAAGTGACAGGGCCAAGACCATCAGGGCATTGGTTGATCCCGACACACAGCCCGAAGATCTCGGAAGGCCCGGTCATATTTTCCCTCTAAAGGCGAAAACGAAAGGGGTGCTGCGCAGACCAGGTCACACTGAAGCAGCCGTCGACCTTGCCCGCCTTGCAGGATTAAAGCCCGGCGGGGTTCTCGTGGAGATTATGAATGATGACGGAAGCATGGCCCGTCTTCCTGAACTGATAGTTATTGCAAAGAAACACAAACTGAAGATCATTACCATCAAATCACTGATTGCCTATTTGCTGGAACAGGAAAGCCTGGTAATTAAAGGCGAAAAAGCAAAACTACCCACCAAGTACGGAGCCTTTACCGTCATCCCGTTTATTCAGAAATCAAACCGGATGGAACATCTGGCACTGATTAAGGGCAACTGGACACCCGAAGATCCGGTTATGGTAAGGGTGCATTCTTCATGTATGACCGGAGACATCTTCGGCTCTTACCGCTGTGATTGCGGTTCACAGCTGCATAATGCCATGAGGATGATTGAGAAAGAAGGCCAGGGTGTTGTCGTTTATCTCAACCAGGAAGGCCGCGGAATTGGGTTGTTTAACAAAATCAAAGCATATAATCTGCAGGATAAGGGACGTGATACTGTGGAAGCCAATCTTGACCTGGGATTTGAAGAAGATGAACGCGACTATGGCGTGGGAGCAAGCATTCTGCATGAGCTTGGCTTGGGCAAAATCAGGCTGATTACAAACAACCCTGTAAAAAGAGCAGGCCTGGAAGGGTATGGAATCACCATTGTAGAAAATATTCCCATAAACATTCCGCCTAACGAATACAACCATTTTTACCTGAAAACCAAAAAGAACAAAATGGGTCACCTGCTTGATCTTCTTGAAGATAATGACTTTAAAATAGTAAATGGCAAAGACTAATGAATGTAAGTAACCCCGGTATCGTGTTCATGGGAACACCTGATTTTGCCGTTGCCTCGCTTAAAGCCATCATCGACGCGGGATATACGGTAAAAGGCGTAGTCACTGCACCCGACAGACCATCCGGGAGAGGTCTTCAAATGCATACCTCTCCTGTTAAGCAATTTGCCATCAAATGCAATCTCCCTGTCCTTCAGCCTGCGAAACTGAAAGATCCTGATTTTCTGGCAGCTTTACACAATCTGAAAGCAGATCTTCAGATAATAGTAGCTTTCCGGATGCTTCCCGAAGAAGTATGGAGCATGCCTCCTTTGGGAACTTTTAACCTGCATGCGTCCCTGTTGCCGCAATACAGAGGTGCCGCCCCTATCAACTGGGCTATCATCAACGGTGAAACCCGAACAGGTGTTACTACCTTCTTTTTAAACCACGAAATCGACAAGGGATCGGTGATTTTTTCCGAGGAAACACCCATCGGGGAATACGAAACGGCCGGAGAACTACATGACCGGCTTATGGAAACAGGAGCCCGGCTGGTTGTCAAAACCATTGCCTCCATTGCTGAAGGAACTGCCAAAACAACGGAACAACAATTGCTACCGGCTGTTGGCTTGCTGAAACCGGCCCCCAAGATTTTCAGGGATGACTGCCGCATCCATTGGGATCGTGATACCAGGGCTATTCACAACCTGATCCGGGGTTTGAGCCCCTACCCTGCCGCTTGGACCGAGATCCTAACCAATAAAGGAGAAACCACAACTGCAAAAATATATGCAGCCAGTCAGGTTAACCTGCCCTGCCAATTTAGCCCCGGTACAGTTGAAACCGACTCAAAGACCTTTCTGAGGGTTGCTGCAACAGATGGTTTTTTGAATATCGAAACCATTCAGCTTCAATCGAAAAAACAAATGAATATTGTGGAATTTCTTCGCGGATTCCCGGATGCATTAAGCTGCCGATTCCTTTGATTTTTTCTATTCCATATTCAGATCAATCCGAAATTCCTCTTCTCCCGATTTCGCCTCATCGTCCTCCTTCAATGCAGGCTTTTCAATTTTTCTTTTTACAGGTTTGCGCAACTGCAACACAGTGCCAACCGAAGGCCGGGTCCCCGGGCTCATATCATTCATCAGATACAACCTCGGCAACTTGATTGCATAAAGCTGCGAGATGGTATACATGGTTTCACCTTCCTTTACCGTGTGCGTATTCTTACCCAGTTCAGCCTTATTGCGTTTGGGTTGGAGATAAACAAGCTGTCCGGCAACCAATGAATCAGGATTGGCAATGTCATTGTAATCGGGTATTTCCCATGACATTTTTCCTAATTCATCAGTCAAAGATTCATAGGTATCGCCAGCATCTGCTATGATATACTTAACCCGGTTTCTTTCCATTATGTTTCTTGACAGAACCTTGTTAGGGTAAGGAGTTGGCCGTGAATGCGAAGGCTTTACCTTATCAAGGTTTCTGTCAAATCTGTGCAAGTCAAATTTCTCAATAATGTCAATGAGTTTTTCAGCATAGGTGGGGTTGGTGGCATAACCCGCCTTTTTCAGTCCCTTTGCCCAGCCCTTGTAATCAGTGATATCCAGTTCAAAAAGAAAAGCGTATCTTGATTTGGCCCTGAGGTAATCAGAATGGTCCCTGTATGAGTCTTCAACCGATGCATACTTTCTGAAGCACTCATTTCTGGCATCATCATCCTGATACACTTTTCTGCCTGTCCAGTCATTATGGCACTTTATTCCGAAATGGTTGTTTGCCCTTTTTGCCAGTGTGCTGTTGCCATCACCGCTTTCTAGAGCTCCCTGGGCTAAAGTTATGCTTGCAGGAACACCGCTTCGCCGCATTTCATGAATGGCCATATCCTTGTATGTTTCAAAGTATTCCGACCGGGTCATTCTGTCTGATGACTGGGCTATCAGCAAAACATTGAATAAAAAAACACCTGTCAGCAAAAATCCGATTCTCATAATTCATGAATTATTCAGCAAAATTAACGTCGTTAGAGTTGTATCTGTTGTTAAGAACTGGCAGGTTTTTCAACAAAATCACGAGAATTATCAATATTTCGAAAATTCCGATAGGGTTAACAGGCACCCGGGGGTCATATTAAGTGCATATTAGTAAAGTAGGTTAGTTGGGTTAACCTGGATGCCGCGAAAGCGGCATCCTTATTTCAATCCATGGTGATCCGTGATCCAAATTTCCTGTTCTCTAATTTGGTTGCTTCAGTGATCACACATTTGCTGCCCCCGTTTTCAATAAAGAAAAGCGCAGCTTCCATCTTAGGCGCCATGCTTCCCTCTCCAAACATTCCCATCTGTAAATATTTCCGTGCCTCATCGTGGTTGATAAATTCAGCTATCTGCTGATTGGGCTTTTTGTAGTTCAGGTAAACGTAGGGAACATCGGTGAGAATATAAAATTCATCTGCATCAATTGTCACTGCCAGCAATGATGAAGCCATGTCTTTGTCGATTACCGCCTCAACCGGCCGATAATTCCCCTTGTTGTCAATATAAACAGGGATTCCTCCTCCCCCTGCTGCAAGCACAATATTGCCCGAAGCCACAAGTTGCTTGATGATGTCACTGTTAAGCACTTCAACCGGTTCAGGAGAGGCAACCACCCTGCGATAACCTCCTCCCGACTTGATTTCTTCCTTGAAAATCCAACCTTTTTCCTTTTGAAGCCTGGCAACCAGTTCTGCAGAATAGGTGCGGCCGATCCGCTTCACCATATTCCTGAATGATTTTCCTTTCCGGTCTACGACTACCTGGCTAATAAGGCTGATTACGTTTTTCCTGATCCCATGCTTATTCAGCACATTGCGGAGAATACGTTCAATCATGTAACCGATTTCTCCCTGGGTACCGGCTACACACACATCAAGAGGCATCTGCGGTATCCCATAGGTCGATTCGCCTGCATCGTTCCGCTGAAGCAGATCACCTACCTGAGGACCATTCCCATGGGTAATTACCAGATCATACCCATCACGCAATAAGAAAACCAGGTTCTCCAGTGTTTTAAAGGTGTTTTTCTCCTGTTCCTCAATGGTGCCTCTTTGATTGTCACGTTGCAATGCGTTTCCACCCAGTGCAACAACGGCCAGTTTGCTCATCACAATTGCAATAAAATTATCAGATAAAAGATATAACAATCAGCCTGTTAAAAAAATGACAATGATCTTGTTATTGCATTTTCAAGTAGGCTCATTATCTTTATATTTGACAAACAATTATTCGCAGCAATGGAAATGACGAGAGTTTTTGATATCCTTGATGAGTTAATGAGTATCTGTCCCGAGAAAGAGGACATGCTTGTTGGTATTGACAAGAGCGGTTGGACTAAATATTCAGTCAGAGACTATGTGGAACAGGTTGAGAACACAAGCTATGGACTGATGACACTGGGTTTAAAGAAGGGTGATCATGTGGTTACCGTTTCCAATAACCGCCCCGAGTGGAACATAATGGACATGGCCCTCAGTCAGATTGGTATCATTCATGTGCCCGTTTATCCTACCATCAGTGAAGATGATTACGATTACATTTTGCGCAATTGTGAGCCCAAACTGGTTATTGTGTCTGACAAATCGTTGCACGACAAGTTGAAACCCATTGCTGAAAAGATTGGTGCCTGTAATGGTATTTACAGTTACAACGAAATAGAATCGGTGAAGAACTGGAAAGAGATCCTGAACCTTGGTATCAGCCAGGCTGAAAAGCTGAACAAAGACCTCGAAAAGATCAGAAAAACCATCACTCCTGAAGACCTGGTCACCCTCATATATACATCGGGTACCACAGGTAATCCCAAGGGTGTTATGCTCACCCACAAAAATATAATGAGCCAGGTTTATGCCATACAAAAAACATATAACTTCAACCATACCCACCGCACGTTGAGTTTTCTTCCGATCAGCCATGTTTTTGAAAGAACCATCAATTACTATTTCCAGAGCATCGGGGTGAGCATTTACTATGCCGAGAACATGGGAACCATTGCTGATAACCTGCGTGAGATAAAACCACACGTATTCATATCGGTACCCAGGCTGTTGGAAAGAACGTACGATAAGATTATCAGTAAAGGAAGAGATCTGAAGGGTATTAAAAAACAGATTTTCTTCTGGGCAGTGAATCTGGGAATGAGATACCGGATACCAGGGGGAAACGGGCCTTTTTACAGGCTGAAGCTAAAAATAGCCGATAAGCTGGTATTCACCAAATGGAGGGAGGCACTGGGGGGAAATGTCGGTCTGATCGTTACAGGCGGTGCCGCATTGCAGCCTCGTCTGGCTGTTATATTTAATGCAGCAGGAATCCCGGTTTCAGAAGGGTACGGCATGACTGAATCATCTCCGGTTATTGCAGCCAACCGCCACCCTGCAACGGGAGACATTCGAATTGGCACTGTGGGCCCTGCCCTTGATGGCGTTGAGGTGAGGATTGCACATGACGGTGAAATTCTCTGTAAAGGGCCCAATGTAATGGCAGGTTATTTTAAAGAACCGGAACTAACCCATGAAGTCATTGACGAGGACGGATGGTTGCATACCGGAGATATCGGGATCATACTGGAAGGCAGGTATCTTAAAATAACCGACAGAAAGAAAGAGATGTTCAAGCTTTCAAGCGGTAAGTACATTGCGCCTCAGGTCATTGAGAACAAACTGAAAGAATCAACTTTTATTGAACAGGTGATGGTAATTGGTGAAAACCAGAAGTTTGCCAGTGCCATCATATCACCTGATTTCAATTTTCTGCATAACTGGGCTATACGTCATGGCGTTGAGTTCCGCGACAATGCCGAATTGATACAGGCGCCCCTGGTAATTTCGCGTTATCAGCGGGTTGTTAATGAAATGAACAAACAACTTGGACAAACCGAGCAGATTAAGCGCTTCAGGCTCGTCCAGGAAGAATGGACTCCGGCAACCGGAGAATTGTCACCGACCCTGAAATTAAAGCGGAAATTCCTCACGAAAAAATATGCTGCTGTTGTTGAAGAAATCTTTTCTGTACAGAAAGGAGATTTTGGCGAATAGTTGGTATTTCTCACAAGATGGCTGTTCCGAAAGGAAAGGCCATTTTCAGATTCCTGCTGATGGCCACACACAAAAAGGCAAATATTGAAAGGTCCATTGCTATTCTGAGCAATGCCAAAGAGAAAGCAAAGAACGGTCTTCCCGAAATGATCGATTGAAGATTGCACACCCATCTGTTTTTTAACATTTTTTTGGTATCTTCCTGAGTTGTTTGGTAATAAATAAATATGTGGCATTGATCTACAGATGTTCTTTTTTTCTACATTTGTTCCACAAATTTTCAAAACTCTCTGCTTATGGCAATTGTAGGAACAATCCTGCAAGAGGTGATCAAGAAGAAAAAAAACAGCCTCGAAAAAAAACAACTGAATTACGCCCTCCAAGAAGAAACTCTATACAAACTGTTATCCAAATCCAAAAACACTGAATTCGGACAAGATCACAGGTTTTCTGATATGCTGAAATCGGCCAGTTTTGTATCTTATTTTCAGAAAAATGTACCGGTTTTTGATTACGAGAAGCTTTTTGCCGCATACTGGCATAAACTCCTTGAAGGAAAATCAAACATAACCTGGCCTGGCAAAATCAAATATTTCGGGCTTACATCGGGCACCTCAAATGATGCCAGCAAGCGCGTGCCCCTGTCGCGCGACATGATCAAATCAATCCGCCGAACGGGGATCAGACAATTGATATCTCTGGCAGAGCTTGATCTGCCACCTTATTTCTATGAAAAAAGCGTGCTGATGCTGGGAGGCAGCACCACGCTGGTGAAAATGGAGAAATATTTCGAAGGAGATCTGAGCGGCATTATGGCCAGTCGGCTTCCCTTCTGGTTTAACAGCTTTTATAAACCCGGAGTCATTGCCAGGGAAAGGGACTGGAACACCAAGATTGACAAGATTGTTAAAAAAGCCAAAGACTGGGATATCGGAGGAATTTCAGGAGTACCAGCCTGGGTACAAATCTTAATGGAAAGAATCATAGAATATTACCATGTGAACACCATTCATGACATATGGCCTAATTTCAGGGTATATGCTCATGGAGGGGTCAATCTGGCACCCTATCGCAAAAGCTTTGAAAAGATCCTGGGCAAGGAAATCTACTACCTTGAAACCTACCTTGCCTCGGAAGGATTCCTGGCCTATCAGCGTCGTAAAGACTGTGCCATGCAGCTCGTGCTCGATAACGGCATCTTCTTTGAATTCATACCTTTCAACCAAAGAAATTTTCAACCCGACGGAAAACTTGTTGAAAATCCTGAAGTACTGCTTATCAACCAGGTAAAAGAGGGCGAAGACTATGCCCTGCTGATCACTACCAATGCAGGCACCTGGCGCTATCTTATCGGTGATACGGTGCGTTTCATTTCCGTGAAAGATTTTGAACTGATCATTACCGGCCGCACCAAGCATTTCCTGAGTCTCTGTGGCGAACACCTGAGCGTAGACAACATGACCCAGGCTATCAGCAGGCTATCTGAAAAACTGAATATCCAAATCAAGGAATTTACCGTTGCCGGCATACCCTATGAACGGCTTTTTGCCCACAAATGGTATATCGGAACCAATGACAAAATAGACAGCAAGGATGACGTCAAAAACCTGTTGGATAAAGCCCTTTCGGAACTTAATGACGATTATGCGGTTGAGCGAAAGGCTGCACTCAAAAATGTGATAATTGAGATTGTTCCTGTGAAAGCTTTTTACGACTGGCTGAAGATGAAAGGCAAAGAAGGCGGACAACATAAATTCCCACGTGTGATCGGAAACCAGTATTCCGAATGGGATGAATTTACAAAGCAATACCTGAACTAAATGGACATAATCCTGAAAGGCATCATTACCGGTCTTTTGCTGAGCATTTGCGTTGGAGCCACTTTTTTTATGCTGATTGAGACAAGTATATCAAGGGGTTTCAGGGCTGCCCTGTGGTTTGACCTGGGCGTGGTGCTGTGTGACACAGCTATTATTCTGACCGTTTATTTTTTTGCTACCTGGATCACCAGTACAATAATCCAAAACACGTATTTTAACGTGGCCGGAGGACTCGTATTTATGGGGTTCGGACTTAACTACATCCTGTTGCGCCACCGGAACGATACATTGCCGCAACTCAAAAACCAGAATTTCATGCTCTTTATAAACGGCTTTTTCATCAATCTGATGAATCCGTCGGTCATCCTTTTCTGGCTGGGTACGATGGCTTTCACCCTGTCTAAAATGAAACTGAACGGCCGGCAAGCCATCCTGTATTATGGTACAACCATTATGGTGATGGCTTTGGTTGATGTTATTAAAGCCTATTTCGCGTATCGCATAAGCAGTTTTATTAATAAAAAGGTATTGAGGATCATCTATATATTTTCGGGTTTGGTGATGATCGGACTGGGCGTATACTTTTTCTTCCTTTAGTCATTGAACGCCCCGGAAACGACTGATAAACAAAGTGCCGGCTACTTCCTTACAAACGGAAAAAACCTGGACCCCATGGATGCTGATATCATATGTTTATCCAGTTCCCTGTTGACATAATGGATGTTTTCAATGGTAAAAAACGCGTTGGGCGTATGGTTTTGAATGATACCAATGGCCTTTTTCTGATTTCTCCGGTTAACAATAATGAATAATATGCCCACATCGCCCTGCATCCCCGAAGCCTTAACGGAAGTTACTCCAAAACCTGCTTCGCGTAAAGACTTTGCCAGGTCAGCCGAATCCACTTTTGTGATTACCCGGATCAGTTCGTGGCCAATTGCCAGCTTTTCATCAAGCAGCATGCCTATGTAATTGCCTGTTGCAAATCCTGCTGCATAAGCAATGTAGGTTACCCAGTTGTTGATGTTTTCCATGATCCTGGTGATGGCCACAATCCATATCAGCACTTCAAAAAAACCGATAACGGGCGCCACATTCCTGAACCCTTTGGTCATGAAAATGATTCTCATTGTATCCAGCGTCACATCACAGATTCTCATAATAAAGATCAACAAGGGCAAAATGAGAAAATCGAAAACGGGTGAATCAAATATTTCCATGGACGTTCAATTTTTCTTGGGCTAATTTACTAAGAATACCGCTGTAAAACCAGTTTAGAGGAAATGTAATAAACAGAAAGACGAACAAGGTCTACAGACTAAATTCTGTTTTTGGATCACAATCCGGATACAATAGTCGTCAACTTAAGAAATTGTTAATTAGTTCAAGACACTCGCTTGATTAATTTGAGCTGAGCATTCGGAGAATGTGCATCCTTTCATTGCGAAATCGCAATCCTTTGCAACACGAAAAGCATATTTGAGGTGAGCCTGGAACTTGGCGTTACTGTGACCTGATATCCGCTGTCTTCAGCAATTTTCCTGATCTTTGAACCTGAAAAGAAGTGTAGTTTGTTGTCTTTTGCCTTGTTAAAGCCGCTTTTCGTTGAGAAGAATTCAGTATAACGTGTTCGTCTGTGTTGTTTTTTCAGATCCCTGTCGGCATCGCGGATGATTATTTTTCCTCCGGAATTCAGCTTCACCATGCATTTTTTCACAAGAGCTGTTTGCTGTTCATCATCGAGGTAATGCAATACATCGCTGAGGATGAAAATATCAGAACTGTCAGGTTCATAATTTGTGGCATCAGCCGCAATAAAACTGACCTGTTCATTCTTTGATATGCAGTGATTGGCCAGCTCAATCTTATCTTCATCATAGTCAACGCCCAGTATTTTTCTTTCGGGTGAAACAAAGTTAAGCAGGTAGGAAAGATAGCCATATCCGCAGCCCAGGTCAGTTACAATGGCATTCCGCGGGATTAGTTTGTCAATATAGTCATAATTATTCTCAAGCGACATTTTGATCCGGGTATACCATTCGAGCACAGGTCCCTTGTAAATATAATTGCGGATGACCTTGCGCCTGAAATACGCAGGAGTCTCCAGTTCTTCCCTGATTTTCCCGTATTCACTTCTGTAAAACAACAGCATTTGCCGGGTCATTTCATGGTAATCCACTCCGTAATTCCTGTCGCCGGGCCTGATTCTCGGGTATATTTTAACGGTAACCGAACCTCCCCGCAGGTGATTTTCGCCTTTGTTCATGCATTCTCCGGCTCCATGTATAAACACCGGCAGCAAATCCAATCCGAGTTCATGAGCTATCAGAAAGGCACCTTTGTGAAATCGCCTGATGCTGGAATCAGGTGAGCGGCTGCCCTCGGGAAAAACAATTACCGAATAGCCTTCATTGACCTTTTCCTTAAGCCTCCCGGTCAGTTCTTCATACCCGCCCATTACCGGATAATAATCCAGATACCTGATCACCAGGGCATAAATAGGGTTGTTCCATACCCATTTCGTGGTCAGCACGATCAGTCTCGGGTGGAGCATCAGCAGCAACAGCAGGTCGATATGTGATTGGTGGTTGCTGATGATCAGCGCAGGCTTGCTGAAGTCCTCATTACTTATGTTAACTATCTTCTTGCGGATATGTACCATGGCATATACCGGAACCTTGCACCAGAACCTCATTCCCATGTGCATGATCAGGCGCTTGAGTCTGGAACTTAGCGGAAGCAGAACTACCAGCAACAGCATCACATTCATGAAGACGCACCCCAGAATGAAAATTCCAAATACAATGATGGTAAGCACAATGTCAGAGAAGATTACAGGGAGGTAACGGTTTTTGCCTTTTTTTACAACCAGCCAGTTGAAGAATATGGGTTCAAACGTATATGATATGAGAACAACTGAAAGCAAACCCACTATGGATATGAGCGCAATGGAGTTCAGCGCAGGGTGTTTGGCCAGAATCAGCACGCCGGTGCCCGATATGGAAATCATTACCGAGATCAGAATACAGGTTTTATAGGAAAGCAGGTTTTTATTATCGGTTTTAAAACCTTGTACCAGGCCCTGCATGATGTATATGCTGTAATCAATCCCCAGTCCCGTGATAAATGACGAAATAATGATGTTGAAAATATTGAACCGGATATCCGACATGCCCATGAATCCAAGTGTCCATATCCAGCTCACAAATATGGGAACAAAGGTGATCACGCCCAGCTCAATCCTTCCGAATGCAAGGATCAGCACACCCAGTATGAGTAAAAGGCTTACATTGGCAATGAAATTGAAGTCCTCTCCCAGAGTATTGACAATCTGAGAAAGAACTGATTTCCGATCGATCACAAAAACGCCGTCAGTTTCCGAAAAACTTTGTACTGCCAGATCCTTTACCTGATTATCAACTTTAAGCACGGTGACAACCGAGGCCATTTCAGGCGTAACACTGATATTGTCAATGAAGAAAACAGATTCCAGCGTTTTAAACAGTGAAGAATCTGCCACTTTGAATTCCCTGTTCATCAACCCGTTGAACTGTGCGAATGATCCCGGCCTGAAACCCGCGGCAACTGCCTTTTCTTCAAGCAAGGCAAGAAAATTCCCCTTCTTTTCGTGCTGCCAGAAATTATTCCACCGGTGAATTTTTTGCATCTGCAGGGAATCTGACATCAGCATTGAGCCTGGAGAATTGAAATCCCTGACAATACCTTCATTCTTTAATTCAACGGCCTGCTCCAGTACAATCTCGTTATTGCGCAACGCATGCTGGAGATCATTTCCGTATGCCACCACATACACTGAACTCAGTTTGGTGTTGTTGATCCGGTTAAGTTTATCTTCAGTAGTTTTCAGTTCATCCGACATGTAATTCATTTTCATCATGTCGTCTTCAAAGCCTACCCTGCCCATATAGAACAGTGCAACAAAGCTGTAAAGCACCATGAAAAGCAACAGGAGCTTATTCCTGTCGAAGCCGTACTGTGTTATTTTATCCAGAATCACTTCCAGGTAATTTTTTTCTTCCGTTTCATCCTTTGCTTCATGTGTGGCATCGAGGATGTGAGGAAGCACTACCATGGTAAAGAATGCAGCTGTGATTACACTTACAGCAGCAAGAATACCCAGCTCATGCAGCGATTCAGATGAAACAAATACCAGTGTCAGAAATTCAAAGGCCGTTGCAAAACCACATACAATAATGGGAAACGAAACATCCTTGATGGTGCCCCTGATGTCGTGCCGGTGCTTGTAATGGGTGGTTATGTGCAATGCATAATCCACGGTGATAGCCAGAATAACCGTGCCGATGCTTAATGAAATTACAGACACTTTGCCTTCAACCAGATAGAGAACTGCCAGTGCAAAGATTCCGCCAATAACAGCGGGCAGGAAAATAAACGGAAATAATTTCTTCTTTTTTACCGAAAACGTGATGATCAGCGCAAGCAAAATGATGGTTATGGTTAGCGTCAGCCGGATATCCTTCTTCAATCGTTCGGCATTCCCCACGGCAATGATGGCTGATCCGAAATAGCTGATCTCTGCTTTTGAGTCACTGGCTGCTTCTATTAATCCGGCAACCCGGTCGAGGTTTTTTACGAAACCGGTATTTTTTGATGTTTCCTTTGAAGGATATACCGGGGTAATAAAGAGCATCAGGTTTCGCAGGTCGCGAGAAAAAATACAACCGTTGACTACCTGGTAATTTTCATCATTCTGATAGGTTCCCAGTTTGCCCAAAGCCATGCTGCCCATGCCAACGGGGTCACGAATGATCATTTGCTTCATGGTAAAGCTGGCCGGCGATAACAGATTTCTCAAATCATTGCTGATTGCCTGATCAATTGCTTGGGGTGATACCAATGAATCCAGTCTTTCATAGTCAGAATCCCCGAGAAATAAAGGCAGGTTCTCATAGACAATGTTGAACATGGTTTCAATAACGGTATCTGCCACTTTATAGGTAAGCGCTTTGACATAAGGTGCAAAAACAGGTGAATGAAGCGAATCGGCAAGGCGGTCACCAACGGCGATGAGTTCATCCACTTCCGGCCGCATGGCAGTGTCGGATGCGGATATGGTAACGATTATTTTATCGAGGAATTTGGAATGCTCAACAGCCTGATTAATGGAACCCTCTGAACTTTCGCCCGATATCATGCGGGTGATGTCTTCTTCGAACCGGATGCGGGAGGCAAGGTAAATCGCACCCGCTGTAATCAACAGCACCAGCAAAAAAAGGCGTACCCTCCTCTTCTCAAAAAAACGATATATCAGTAAAAACAAAGCCTCCATGAATCAGTCAATTATCACCCGGCGGTTGTGGTACAACTTGAGTAATGAGAAGGTGAGCAGTCCAAAAAGCGCAGAAGCAATCACTGCAAATACAATACTTCCAACAATATACTGGAACAAGTTATCGCGTACCCAGTTGAAATCGATTCCCGAACTGAAGGTCAGGCTGCTCTCACCGGAAAGAATCCAGCCACCGGTCAGATAGCTTAAGTAAAGAATGACCGGGATCATGGGCGGAATGCTGATATTTGCAGCTACAATTACAATGAGTTTATTCAGACGCAGCAGGTAAGCCAAAGCAATGGCCGTAATGAGCTGATAACCCCATATGGGTATGATACCCATGAACACCCCGAGCATCACCGAGAAGGTTGTTTTGGAAACCGAATCCGGGGTTTGGATCACGTTATTTTTTAGAAAAGTCCGGATATTCTCCTTTTTTAAATATTTAATAAATGAAAAGGGTTTCACATAAAACAGGGCAACCAGCACACAAACCGCATTCAGCATGCTGATTCTGGCAAAATCTTTTATCGGCCGGTAGTGGCTGACGCGCTCGTTTTTTGCCGGATAAAACACGTCGATTGGTATGTTCAAAAGAGGTATCCCCCGCCAGGCCGATCTGACCAACACTTCCAGCTCAAATTCATATTTGCTGGTAAAGAAGCGAATTTCGTTAATTGGTTTAAGCGGGTATAACCGGAAACCCGACTGTGTATCGGGCAGGCTGACTCCGGAAATGAAGCGGAACCAGAAATTTGAGAACTTATTGGCAAAACCGCTGCCTTTTCTCAGCTTGTCCTGGGGAAGGGTGCGGTTACCGACGATAAGAGCTCCCGGTACTTCCCGAATCTTTTCTATAAAAAAAGGGATGTCTTTGGCGAAATGCTGGCCGTCTGAATCCAATGTAACAGCATACTCAAATCCCATCTCGACTGCTTTTCTGAAACCTGTTTGCAGCGCATGCCCCTTGCCCCGGTTTGAGGCATAGTCAACAACCGTGATGTTGCTGAAACGTTTTAAAATCTCTCCTGTATTATCTGTTGATCCGTCATTGACAACAATAATACAGGGTGTTACCCTTAAAACGTCAAGGATAACACCCTCAAGTGTTTTTTCATTGTTGTATGTCGGAATTACCACACACCAGTTCATCTCCGCATCCGGTTCCTTCATCAAAAGTGGCACATCAGATTCTTTTTGAGGGATGCAAATATAAATTATTTGTAGAGAATTCCTTGGTGGAATGAGAAAATGAGTCCGATCTGTCCTCCTGTATAATCCAGGTCGAAACTTCCAAACTCGAGATCATCCGCAGCCTTGTTATAGCGAAAAGCAACATAGGGTTGCAGGTTGAATTTCCCAAATTGCATGCTGTATCCTACCTGGGCTTTAAAACCGGGAGCAGAAGCGCTAAAATCTTCGAATTTCATGAATGCATAGCTCACAGCACCTCCAATAAAGAATGCATTCTTTCCCGAACCGGTGGAAATATAATAGTTGGCACTTATTTCAGGGGCAATCCGGGTAAAGAAATACGTGAATGTTTCATCACCGGTTGTAAATTTTGGGCCCACATCGAATTCAAGCATGCCGCTGAAATCCACTTTTTTCAAGCGATAAGTCAGACCGCCTTTAACCTCAAGGTACATATACAAATCTTCGTTAACGGTATTGTAACCACTCAGATCAGCATCTATATAATCATTCACATCAGAAGGATAAAAGAAGCCGATTCCGATTCCGAAAGAAGGGTACAATGCTGAGGTTTTTGAACCAGATTCCTGTGCTGTTGCTGAAAGAGCACCAACAAGAAGCAAGGCAAACGAAAATAACAGAATTCTTTTCATTGAAATTAATTATTAGGATATTTAGTAAAAAATAAAGGTGTTCCTCTTCATACATGCAGCCAGCAACCGGTAAATCCTCTGACAATCTGCTTCTCACAACAAATCCGCAACAAGAAGGCTGAAGCCCGAAAGTTAATATAAATATTTCCTAAAGAAGTAAATTTTTTATTATTTTGCAGCCGTTAACGTAAAATCCGACCCGATATTTTACTTTTTTTGAATTTTATTGCTTTTAACTCCTTTATCTAAAATGCTAACTATTGGTGGACGCAGAATAACGCTGGAAGATTATCAACATGTTTTACATGAAAATACCAAGATAGACATTCATTCAGATGCTATTGACAGAATCAAAAGAAGCTATGAATTTCTTGAGACCTTCCACCAGAACAAAATAATTTACGGTATCAATACCGGTCTTGGGCCTATGGCTCAGTACAAAATTGAAGACGCTGACAGGCTCAAGTTGCATTACAATGCCATCCGCAGTCATGCTTCGGGTTGCGGCGATCCGGTTCAACCCGTTTATGTGAGATCGGCCATGATCACACTGCTCAGCAATTTTTGCCAGGGTCATTCCGGAATTCACCCGGAGGTTATTGAACTCATCAGGCAATTTGTTAACCTGGAAATCATTCCGGTTGTACCTGAGCATGGAAGTGTAGGGGCCAGCGGCGACCTGGTTCAGCTGGCGCATATAGCACTGGCACTTATTGGTGAAGGAGAAGTCTTTTACCAGGGGAAAACAGTCCCTGCTGCCGAGGCATTTTCAAAGCATAACCTGAAGCCCATTTCCATTCATGTACGCGAAGGTTTGTCGCTCATTAACGGAACCAGTTTCATGACCGGCACGGGAATGGTCAATTTGCTTCACGCCAGGAACCTGATTAACTGGGCAATTACCGTTGCCGCCATGATCAATGAAATGGTTCGTTCTTTCGACGATTATTTCTCTGCTGAATTGAACCGGGTTAAGAAGCATGCCGGTCAGAATAAAATTGCCGAATTGGAAAGGCTTATCCTCAACGACAGCAAGCTGATCAGGAAACGCGAAGAGCATTTCTTCAACGGCAAGCACCGCGATGATTATGTAATAGCCGACAAGGTGCAGGAATACTATTCCATCCGTTGTGTACCCCAGATACTGGGTCCCATTTTGGATACCATTGAATATGTGGAAAAGGTGCTGCTCAACGAAGCCAATTCATCCAACGACAATCCCATGATTGACGCCGAGAATGGCAATATTTTCCATGGCGGAAATTTTCACGGCGATTACATTTCTCTCGAAATGGACAAGCTGAAAATTGCGATTACCAAGCTGTCTATGCTGTTTGAAAGGCAAACCAATTACCTGATGAACGACAGGCTGAACAATAAACTCCCCCCGTTTGTTAATCTCGGTAAACTGGGAGTGAATTTTGGCATGCAGGGAGCGCAATTTACAGCCACATCAACAGTTGCAGAGAATCAGACCTTGTCGTTCCCGAATTATGTGCACAGTATATCTAATAACAACGACAACCAGGATATTGTAAGCATGGGCACCAATTCGGCACAATTTGCGCGCAAAGTAATCGACAATACTTACCAGGTGCTTGCTATCGAGCTGATGACCGTGATGCAGGGCATTGATTATCTCAATATGGAATCCAGGATGTCATCTTTTACCAGGGACAAATTCCGGCAACTTCGCAAGATTGTGCCCCGGTTTGAAGAAGACACCATTAAATACATTGAAATTAAGAGAATTAAAGATTACCTTTGCAACCAATTTATTAAAATCCAGTAAAACATCGTCAATTCTGAATCACAATGAAATATGCACTTGTAACCGGAGGATCCAGAGGAATAGGCAAAGCTGTCTGTGTTAAGCTGGCAGCCATGGGTTATCATGTGCTGATCAATTACCTGCAGAATAAGGAAGAAGCACAAAAAACGCTCAACCTGGTTCAGGAAGCCGGTAGTGATGGCGATTTGATGCAGTTCGATGTAACCAATGGTTCCCAGGTAGAAGCTGCGTTGACGCAATGGCAGGAACTGCATCCCGAAGGCTATATTGAAGTGTTGGTCAATAATGCAGGTATCCGCAAGGACATGCTCATGATGTGGATGGAAAACAGCCACTGGCAGGATGTGTTGAATACCAACCTGAACGGCTTCTTTTTTGCCACACGTTTTGTGTTGAAGAACATGCTGGTGAAAAAGTACGGCAGAATTGTCAATGTGGTGTCGCTTTCGGGTTTGAAGGGATTACCGGGACAGGTGAATTACTCTGCAGCTAAAGCAGGTGTTATTGGTGCCACCAAAGCCCTTGCCCAGGAAATTGGCAAAAAACGGGTGACGGTTAATGCGGTGGCTCCCGGTTTCATTAAGACTGACATGACCAAAGATTTGAATGAAGGTGAATTAAAAAGTCTGATACCGTTGAACCGTTTTGGAACTCCCGAAGAAGTGGCTGAAGCAGTTTGCTTTCTGGCATCCGAGAAAGCCTCTTACATTACCGGAGAGGTGATTTCGGTTAACGGTGGTTTGTATACTTAAAATAGTTTCTCAATAAAAACATGAACAGGGTTGTAATTACCGGCATTGGCATTTACTCTTCCATCGGCAAAAATCTCGAAGAAGTAAAAGACTCATTGATTGAGGGCAAATCGGGTATTGTGCTTGATGAGGAACGCAAATCATATGGATACCAGTCGGGCCTGACCGGCAAACTGGAGCGTCCAAACCTCAAAGGCATTCTTGACAGGCGATCAAGAGTATGTATGCCCGACCATGCCGAATATGCTTATGTATCTGCATCAGAAGCAATAAAAAACGCCAACCTCAGCGGGGATTACTTTGACCAGCATGAAGTGGGCATAATTTTCGGCAATGACAGCTCAACGCCTTCTGTAATTCAGAGTGCCGACATCATCCGTGAAAAAAGAGACACCACCCTGGTGGGTTCAGGTGCTGTTTTTCAGTCGATGAATTCATCGGTTACCATGAACCTGTCGGTGATCTTCCGCCTGCGAGGCGTTAATTTCACGCTTAGTGGCGCCTGTGCCAGCGGCTCTCATGCCATCGGTATGGGATTTCACATGATCCGGCATGGTTACCAGGATATGATTATCTGCGGCGGGGCCCAGGAAGTCAACTTGTTTTGTGTAGGCAGTTTTGATGCGCTGAATGCCTTTTCCAAACTGGAATCAAATCCGACAGGAGCATCCAGACCATTCGACAAAAGCAGGGACGGACTCGTTCCCAGCGGCGGTGCTGCCACTGTTGTTCTTGAAAGTTTGGAACACGCAGTTAAAAGAGGCGCTCCCATCATTGCCGAAGTAATGGGTTATGGCTTCTCTTCAGACGGCAAGCACATTTCGGTGCCCGACGTGGACGGTCCGATCAGGGCAATTTCCATGGCCATGAAAGACGCAGGTATTTCGCCCAAAGACATTGACTACATCAACGCACACGCTACCTCTACCCCCATTGGAGACCAAAACGAAGCCAAGGCAATTGACCATGTGTTTGGCGCTGTGAGACCGCTGGTTTCATCCACCAAATCAATGACCGGTCACGAAATGTGGATGGCCGGCGCCAGTGAAATAGTGTATTCCATACTGATGATGCAAAATTCGTTTGTGGCTCCCAACATCAATTTTCGTGAACCCGATGAATTCACTGCCAAACTCAACATTGCCACAAAAACCACAAACAAGGAAATTGATGCCTTTCTTTCGAACTCATTCGGATTCGGAGGTACCAACTCCTCACTGGTTGTCAGGAAATTCAAATGATCATACATTCAATTTTTAATCATGAATAAAGAAGATATCGCCGGAATTATTAAAACATTTCTGATTGAGGAGTTCGAGATTGATGAGGAAAAGATCCAGCCTGCTGCACACCTGAAGGACGATCTGGGTTTGGAAAGCCTTGACTTTGTTGATATTGCCGTTATCGTTCAGAAAGAATTCGGATTGACACTCAAAGGCGAGGAAATGACTGCCATCAGAACGCTCGATGATTTGTACGAATACATTTTCAATTGCGTAAACAAGAAGTAATCTGCCGTGACCGAATGGAAAGGCCAAACCAGGGGCGGACTAACCGGCTATAAAATATTTATTGCCGTCCTCAAATACCTGGGTCTTCCTTTTGCCTACTTCCTGCTCCGGTTTGTGGCACTGTATTTCTTCCTGTTCAATCCTGCATCATTCGGATTTATCTTTTACTTCTACCGGAAACGCTTGAAATATGGCTTCTTCCGGTCGGTGATTTCCGTTTACCGGAATTACTATAGTTTTGGTCAGGTGATTCTTGATAAAACCGCTAGCATGGGCGGTTTCGATGCCAAATTCACCTTTGACTTCGATGGTGAAGAGCACCTCCGCAGTATTGCCCGCGACGGCAAAGGAGGATTGTTCATCAGTGCCCATGTGGGTAACTTTGAAATGGCCGGGCACATGCTCGAGCGCCTTGACACTATCGTGAACGTAATCATGCTCGATGCGGAACATCAAAAGATTAAGGAATACCTGTCATCTTTCACACAAAAAAGTTTCCGTGTGATTCCCATTGGCACCGACAATGCTCATGTTTACGAAATCAGCCGGGCACTTGGCAACCATGAGATCGTGTGCATGCATGGTGACCGGTTTATGCCCGGAAGCAAAACCATTGCCTGTGATTTCCTCGGCCAGAAGGCCCTGTTGCCAACGGGCCCGTTTTACCTGGCCATGAAGTACGGAGTGCCGGTTTCATTTGTTTTTGCCATGAAAGAAGGCCCGCGACATTACCATTACTTCGCCACGCCTCCCCGGTTTTACGAACAGCAGGGCACTCCGGCCAAAAGAGACGAAATGCTCCGTATGATCATCAGCGACTACCTGGCTGCCATGGAAGAAAAGGTGCGGAATTATCCCTTCCAGTGGTTCAATTACTATGATTTCTGGAAAGCATAATGAATACCCGGGAAAACCCCATCATCAATTATTCCGTTGCCGCTCCGCGTTTGATAATATTTCTTATATTTAATCTTTCTAATTTGGCTTATGACCCCCTCCGATTACGACATTCTGGAACTCATTCCGCAGCGCCCGCCCATGCAGATGATCGACAGGCTGCTGTTTGCCGATGAACGATCAGCCAAAGGAAGCCTGTTTATTAAGGAATCAAACCTTTTCTGCGCGAACGGAATACTCAGCGAATCAGCGCTGGTTGAATTCATTGCGCAAACAGCCGCTGCCTACACCGGATACCGGAATAAAATAAACAACAACAGGGTGAGCGAAGGATATATCGGGGCGGTTAAAAACCTGGTGATCTCTTCGCGTCCCCGTGTGAACACGGAAATCACCTCGGAAATTGTGGTGGACAATGAAATCGTTGGCTTTACCATCATCAATGGAAAGGTATTTGACCAGGAACAGGTAATTGCCGAATGCGAAATGCGGATCCTCGGCAGACAGTGAATCACTGCCTGCTAAACTCTCCTTTGAAACTGCAGGTTGTTTTGCCTCCGGCAGATACAGTTGCATAACAGGCAATGATACCGGTTTCTGCCGGCTTCAGTCCCAGATCAAACACGATCTCCGGATCAGCAACCGGATTCACAAATCCCAGGTACTTCACATTGCCGGCTTTGGCAAGCATGTACCCGCCCCCCATGCCTTTATCAATCAACTCTTTGATTATCTGTATGGTGCATACTCCGGGCAGGATGGGATTGCCCGGAAAATGTCCCTGAAAAACCGGATGCTCTTTGTTCAGCCTGACGGTAGCCATGATCCTGTCACAGGGTTCCGACAGATTAAAAGAAAGTATTTGATATAAGTTATCCTGAAGCATGATGCTTATTCTTTGATGCGGTATAAATTTAACGATAACCTGATATTTTCATGCCGGATCAGCACGGAATCCAATCCGCTTTCCGTACTTCCATATAACCGGGCCATCACCTTGCTGGTAATGCAACCTGTTTGCCTTGCCAAATACGGATTAACTGAGGAAGATTCCACAAAGTAATAATTCTTCCTGTTCTGATCCCGGTAAAGGTACACCCAACTGTCCGACTTCCTTTGTCTTAAACATTCAGGTGCTATTCCGGTTTTTGCGCCCATCAGCACCAGGCTGATATCCCGGGAAAGAGTGTTTACCAGCGCTTTCCGGTTCATGGCCTCCATGATGTAATGAACCTTCGCGGCACTGTCAGCTGAAAACTCCATATCGAATATTTTAATTCCAACCTCCGTAAGGAAAACCACCCTGTAGTGGTTCGCCGGTAAAGGCTTTACCACCATCAACCCGCTGAAATGCTTTTTGTAAATATCAATACTGGTATTGAACAGGTAGTGACCGGAATCGGATGCAAACCAGGATTTTGGTGCTGCTGCCGGTGCAGTTGAACAGGGCCGGTATCCGGGAAACAACGACAGGGAGCAGCTGGCCAGCAGCAGTGGCAGGAGCAGCGGCAGTGACAGTGAAAACAGCCGCACTGGCAACAAATTTGCAGTGCGTCGCACTTCGACAGGCTCAGTGTGACTGGCGTTGTCATACAGAGCCTGCCTGCCTGGCCGGTTGGCAGGTCGAAGTATGACGGTTAGTAACCGGGGCAGAGAAAAAAGATTATTTAAAATCAAATTTTTCAAGCGGAATATCGGTGTTTACTTTTTTATTTGTAAAGTCAATCCGCGTATAATCGCCTCCCGGTTCAAGCATGACAATCCGGGAAACAGTCAGGTCATTCCGGTTAAACCAGATCTGCACTTCACTGAGCATTTTCTTCATCGCTTCTGCATTGGGAACCAACCTGACAAAATAGCTTTTTTCATCTTCAAAATAGCCTGCCTTGTAATCCTTCTCGTTGTTCAAAATATCGCCCTGAATACAGCCGCTGATGAATTTGTTCATCTCCTGAAACATGCGGTTCGACTGAATATCGTATTGCTTTTGGTTCTTTTCTTCTTTCACGAAGAGTTTTCCGTCGCTGATGATGATCAGGTATTTGTATGGATTCAAATACTCCCAGCGGATGTGATTTTCTTTCCGGTAACAAAAATGCCCTTTTGAAATGATCTTGCTGGCCAACACGCTCAGGTTTTTCTCCTGAATAAAATCGCTTTCAAGTGTATTCACAGCGGCAGTCATCTGAACCAGCTGCTTTTTAAACCCTTCTTTGTCTTTCATAGGCGCAGCCGGTATCTGAGCGGTTACTTCCAAAAAAGAAAAACACAGCACCAAGAAAACCAAATATATGCGGTTAGTAAACATAAGCTTGTAGATTTACAAATTGGTCTAAACGATCAATGGAATACTCCTTGTTCTTCAGATAAGGAATAAAGGTTTTCAGCAATTTCACTACCCAGGGCTTGTTATCGTGAAACAGGATGATGTCTCCTTTATTCACGTTTGAAATAAGCCGGTTGAGCAGCAGGTCATCATCCTTAATTACTGTATCATTTGATTTCAAACTCCATCCAACAGATGTAAAGTTCAAGGCT
Organism: uncultured Bacteroidales bacterium; assembly: GCA_964560225.1. Taxonomy (GTDB): domain Bacteria; phylum Bacteroidota; class Bacteroidia; order Bacteroidales; family UBA10428; genus UBA5072. The sequence continues at coordinate 6,981 of CAZLLD010000037.1, read as the reverse complement.
TTGATTGCCCGGGCCAAAATTGGATTGGTGACTCCGTAAGGCGGTCGAAACAACAACATCCTTTTGCCTGTAAGGCTGAAAACAATATCTGAAGTTTTTTTCATTTCATCCATGGTTTTTCTGCGCGAAAACAAATCAAAAAAGAAATGATGCGAATAGCTGTGCCCCCCGATGATGTGGCCTTCAGCATCAATACGCTTAATAACCTCGGGGTATTTCCCGGCCTTACTGCCTATGATGAAAAATGCCGCTTTCACGTGATGTTCTTTCAAAACATCCAGGATCATGGGTGTAACCTGACCATCCGGACCGTCATCAAATGTCAGCGTCACAGCCCTGGTATTGCGGTTTCCTGAGCAGACCGAATGCAGGTAAAACCCCGACTGAATGGTGGCCGATCCCCAGGCCAATATACTCACGAAGACAAGAACTATGCCAATATAAACCCAAAAGCCTATGGGCATTACTATGTCGGCTAATATGGCCAACAGCAATGCCCCGGCAAAAAAAACCAGTGTATTTTTATAATTCAGCATCTCTCCAGAAAATACAACGAATGATTCACACCGCGAAGATGGTTATAAATAAGCACATGATTCAATGCCGCGGGGATATTTTTCCCGGTTTCCAGGTATGCAGGTATTCGTTGTTCCCTGATCATCAGGGCAGCAAGCCACAAGGCAAACGAAGAGGAGGTATCATATTCACCGCACAAGTGCTTGTAGGAAACATAGGGTATGCCCTTCATCAAGCCATTGATCAAATGATCATAGTATCTGTCTCCCGTTACATCCCCGTTTTTTCCGTAAATGATCAGATCGGGTTTGCCGGTTTTCAATCCGCATGAAGCCAGAAATTCACTGACTCTTTCTTCCATACCGGCCTGACCGTTGGGTTTATAGAAAGTTTCTATTGATCTGACGGCAGCCCAGTCACCGGCACTCCGCTCTCCTCCCAGCATGAAAAATGCCACTCCCTCTCCCGGCAGGCTTCCACGTGTGCCATAGTGTGCAAGAGCCAGATTTGACACCGGGTGATTCTTCCACAAGCCCATTCTCCTGGTTATTTCATAAGAGCCAGGTGTTATTTCATCAAAGCCGCCGGCGAGGATTTTCAGCTTGGGATTATCAGCCAGTTGTAACTTTGCATCCTCAAAGGCGCTTTCAAACGAAAAGCCCCGGTGCGTATAGGTGGCATTATAGTTGTGACATTTTATGGCCAGTGCAATGGCACCGGCAACGGTGTTGTGGGTCGACTGTATGAATGGTGTGGGATTCAACAGTTTTTCTTCATTGGCATAAATGGAGCCCAGGAATTTCTCCGTATCCTCAAGACAACCCAGGCCGGTTCCGGCAATAATGCCATCGGGCACTTCAGTACCCGAATCGCGTAAACACTTCATGGCACAGCATACGCCCATTTTAACAATGCGGCTCATGCGCCGGGCCACCATTGGGTCAATGAAATCACGATATACAGGTTCAACACACCTCAGCATGTTTACGTCGGTATAACCAATAGCCTCTTCCGGAAACCCTGCAGTACCAAAGGTGTTCTGGGGTGAGATTGCCGATGCTTCTTTTATGTAAACAGCCATTTCAGTGTTTTGAAAAAATAAGCGAAGAATTATTGCCCCCGAAGCCGAAGGAATTCGACATGATGTGGCACATGCCCGTAACAGTCATAAATGCGGTAGCCGGAGTAAAGTGCAGCTCGTGCATTTGAACCGAGAAATTCAGATTCGGATAAATGCAATTGTTCTGAAGAGCCAAGATGCTCAGCACGGCTTCAACAGCACCGGCCGCGCCCAGGGTGTGCCCGGTAAACGATTTGGTAGAGCTGCAGGGCGGCATAACCTCCCGAAAAAGTCTTTCAATAGCTACTCCTTCCGAAAGATCATTGTTTTTGGTACCGGTTCCGTGTGTGTTGACGTAACTGATATCGGAAGGCCTCAACCCGGCGGTTTCCAATGCCTGTTTCATCGACAGGTAAGCGCCATGGCCCTCCGGTGAAGAAGCCGTTTGGTGGTATGCATCGCAGGCATTCCCGTATCCGCTTATTTCACAAAGAATATGCTTTCCTGTGCGCCTGACTTCCGCTTCCGATTCCAGAACCAGATAGGCTGCACCCTCACCCAGGTTCAACCCGTTCCGGTTTTCGTCAAAAGGCCGGCATTGCTCCCGGTCAAGGATCATCAGGCTGTTAAACCCGTTGATGGTAAATTTGGTAAGACAGTCAACGCCGCCTGCTATGGCCATTTTAAGCTTACCCTGCCGGATCATCCGGGCACCCAGCATAATGGCATTGGCCGACGAAGAACATGCGGTATTGAGGGTAGACAGGTAACCCTTTATTCCCAGGTTGTCTGCAATTCTTTCTGTGCTGTCGCCGCAATCATGTCCGGCAGCTTCACGAATGTGACCCGACGACTTATCGGACATAAAACCTTTATAGAAAATCTCGGTCCTGTCCATTCCACCAACTGTGGTACCCGATATCAATCCTGAATTTTCAAGGGCGTCAGCTCCTGCTCCCGAATGTTCTATGGCCTGCCGGGCAGCAATCATACCCAACAGGGCAGTACGGCTGTAATAGCCCTTCACCCGGGGACGAGCGGTTCCCAACAATTCCTTATTGGAAGCATGAATTTCCGCTACCGGCAATTCGCCTTTATATGCCGAATCAATTAATGTCAGCGGTCCGATACCGGTCCGACCTTCTTTAAGGGATTTCCAGACAGATTCAACATCCGAACCGATAGCGGAAATGATGCCAATACCAGTTACAAAAACTTTATCAGGCATGGCATCCGTTTTTTAGCCCTTATTATTTTCTCTGATGAATTCTGCCATCGACTGCACCGATCTGAGGACTTTCTTTCCTTCCTCGGCAGTGCCAAGCTTGAGACCGTATTTCTTTTCAAGCAACACAATGAGCTCAAGTGCGTCAATCGAATCCAGGCCGAGACCTTCTACAAAGAGTGGTGCTTTCTCGTCAATATCATCAGGTGACAATTCGGTCAGGTTCAGCACCTCAATAATCTCATTTTTCAGTTTAGCGATCAGTTGTTCCATAATTTATCTTCTCTGCAAATAAATATCTTCAAGAATCTGAGGTTCAAAAATAGCAATTCCTTCTTTACCCCGACTGGTTTTTTCGACCAAATACAACACCCCGCGGTAGCTGTTTCCGTCCAATTCCACCCAGCCTGTGATGCAGCACTGCACTACTTCATCATGAAAAAGCCGGCTGAGGTATTCGTGCATAAGCAGGGGATTGAAACGCTCTTCAATGAAAAAAGTACCTTCACCAAAAATCTTATGGCGGATACAAATTTCCCCGATAACAACATTGGCAAGAGTGTACACAAATACAGAGGGACTGGGGAAATAAGCCGAACGGTCTTGTATGGATTGCTGATGGTTTCTGTCGGTATCCAAAGAAGAAGCAGCATTGTATAATATGATTCCTATTTCCTCACCCGAATAACGGGCAGTGATCTCCCTGTCTTTCAAAAGGAACTCGGATGCCAAATATCCCAGTTTACACAGGTTATCCATTTTATAGAACTTGGGATAATTCAGGCTGAAGTTTTTATAAACCTCTGTAAAAAAAGCACCCGGCTGCTTTTCATTACCACTGAACAGCAGGTTGCCTGACAAAACAACCTGTTGATCACAGATCAGGCAATATCCGGTTATGGTGGTATTCATGTTCATATCTTCAGGAATAACAGGGAGGCATTGCAACCACCAAACCCCGACGCAATTTTCAGGCAGGAATTCAGATGGGCCTGTTGCGTTTTGTTGATGATGTTAATTGGTTGTGAAACACCAGAAGATGCATATCCGAGGGTATTGAGCAGGATATTCCCGCGCAGTGAAAAAACAGCGGCAATTGACTCAATAACACCGGCTGCACCTAATGTATGTCCCCAGTATCCTTTGAAACTGTTCACCGGAACCTGTTGCAGACCTGCCCGGGTGATGGCTATCGATTCCATTTCATCGTTGTAGGGAGTGGCTGTTCCATGGGCCGATATATAATCGACCAATGTGCCCTGAGTATCCGACGTTCGCCTGATGGCAATGTAAAGGCCCTCGCCGGTTCTTGATGGCCCTGAGATGTGGTTGGCATCGTTGCTTGAAAAGCCCGGCCCCACAGAGATTTTGGTTTTCTCTTCCATTATATCAGGTTTTGAAGTCAGTACAACAGTACCAGCTGCCTCACCCAATGAAAGGCCCATCCTGTCTTTGTCAAAGGGTTTGCATGGCCCCGGGCTAAGTGATTTGAACGAGTTAAATCCTGAAAGTACAAATTCGGTAACCAGGTCGGAGCCGGCAATAATGATATGGTCGTATTTTCCCCAGCGAATCAGGCGCGAACCGATAATCAACGCCAGAACTCCTGAGATACATGCATTGGACACAACAAGAGGTGTATGCTTCAGGTTAAAAAAGCGTTGGACAATACCGGCAGTATGCCACAGGTAAACCCGTTCATTTTCGAACCGGGAGCCTGCGACACCTTCAAGCAAATCAATGTTGCCTTTTGTAGTTGAAAGGATTAACAATGTCCGTTCTCCGCTGATGTCCATATCGCACCTGTTAAGCGCATCTTTCATGGAACAGATGACCATCTGCTCAAAACGTGTAAATAAAGCGGGATCGGCCCATGCAGAAAACTTCTCAGCAAGTTTTCCTTCCTGTATCATCGATGCCCAGAAAGGATCGGGCGAAAACAAGGGATTTTCGTGCAAGCTGATCCCCGTAACTCCCTTCAGCAAAGATTCCATATTCTCAGCGGTTGTAAAACCCAGGGGAGAAATAATATTGTCCGATGCTACATAAACGGGATTCAAATCGATCAGGGAAATGTTTGTTGTTCAAATTAAATGATGTTTCTTTTTCCAATCCATGAAAAATGGCGGGAAATCGAGCAGCAATTCCATGTCGGGGTTCAGAAAAACCTGCACCGAGGAGCCGGTGGCGATAACGTCCCTGGTATTGTTGCGGTAAATGGTATAATTATATTGAAGCTTGGCAGCATCACAATTCACGAACCGGGTTTCAATGGTGGCTGTATCACCATACCTGAGGGGCTTTTTATAGTCGCAGTTAATATTCACCAAAGGAATCACGATACCTTCCCTGGCAAAATCCAGGTAACTTATGCCAAATTGATTACCAAAGGCTTCACGGCCATCTTCAAAATATTTGATGTAATTACCATGCCAGACCACACCCATGGAATCGACCTCACTAAAACGTACCTGTGATTGTGTAAAGCAAACCAGTTCTTCGTTGTTCATATCCTGCAAAAGAATTACGCCCCGGAATGAAAATCATTTTCGGGGCGTAAAGATAACGATTACCTGACCAAAGCCTCAAATTTCAGGTAAAAATTATTGCAATGGCAGCATGCAATACGGCAAATACGCCAAGTGCAATGCCACAATACTTGTGCACTTTAAATGAAACCTTTACGATCCTGAGTCCGCTCAATACCTGAATTGCTGCCAATACCAGGTTGATGATACCCAAAGGCAAAATCAGTGAATACATAAGGTCGCTTATTTGGTTACTTTAACAGTGGTTGTTTTCAAACCCGTGCTCCCATGGATATTGCAATGGCCCTCAGCCTCAATGGCAAGCGGTTCATTGACCACATAGGTGTATTCAATGGAAAAATTCTCAGTCAATGGCAATGAATCTTTACCGTAACTCCATCGCTGAACTTCCTTTCCGTTGATTCTTAAAAACACCCAATCGGTGTGATGCGATTTGCTGTTACCTTTGTGAGTTACTTCGATGATTATGGTAATTTCCGTTCCTGCTTTTACCTCTGCCGGTGCTTTTACTTCCACACTGGTTTTATTGGCCAATAAGCCAGCCAGAGAGAAACAGAACAGAGCTAAAACTGACATTGCAATTCTTTTCATGGCACTCGTTTTTTTAGTTATTGTTTAATTCAACCATCAATAGCTATCAGCCTTTAGCCTTTAGCCTTTAGCTATTAGCCTTTGACCTTTGGCAAATAGCCAATGGCTAATGGCCAATGGCCTAAATCTACTTCAACCAGATCTTCATGATGTTGTATACCGAACCGGCCCAGTAATTGCGGAAGCCAATACCAACTGCCTTGGCCACATACTGCTTGGCGTCTACAATTTCTTTGGTCTCCTGGTCAAAGAATACCACATAATAGCTACCTGTTTGAGAAACCTTGTTCAGGTTTTCAGCTACAAAAATGAGGCCAAGACCCGATTTGCCCTTGGTGTCGTATTTGGCAATCACTCCTTTTACGTCATCCAGGGTAATTTTATGCTCATCACTAATAACCAGTGTACCCGGGTCAATTTTGCCGTTTTTTTCATTCACCTGGTCAAGATCCATGGTCACCTCGGTTTTGTTGAACCACTTTTTGATGTCGAATTTTGCAGGTTCCATCTGAATCAGCTGGTTGAGCGATTTCAGATATTGATTCACAATAACCGAAGGATCTTCAGTAACCAGGGTAAATTTGGCCACAGTGAAATCAATTCCATACCAGGTAACAGCTTTTTCACTTTTGGCCTTTGCCTTATCCTGAGCCAGGACTGAACCGGTTACAAAAAACACCAGTGCTAAAAAGGAGAATAATGCTTTAGTTTTCATATCTCAGAGTTTATGTTTGATTAAGCTAATTTATGGAATTTTTGTTTCTTTATTCTTTAAAACTTTTAACATAAGTCCACCCCTCAATCCGCTGGACATAACCGTCAACTTATGGAATAGATCAATTGCTTACGCCCTTACAGGCATATGCATCAACTTAATTTATCACTGATGTATTTATATAATGATTTTCATAATTATTCAAAGGCAAAATCTGCAATCTATGGTATTGTATTTGAGCTTATGTGTTTGAATGTCCCCCGCTGGCGGGCCTGCCGGTAGGCAGGGGTAGGGGGTGGATTAGAAGCATTCGCCTTTTCTAATT